>JAIRTF010000276.1 GCA_031255075.1 Bifidobacteriaceae bacterium
GGGCGCCCTCCACCATCACGATTCGCGTGTCTTCCAATGCGGCGGTCACAACGGGTGTCATGGCGCGCAGCAACATACTGTCCTGCACGAAGCCAGCCTAGCGGACGATGTCGTCATTCTGCGGACCGAACCTCGTCATTTCGCGAGCTGGTTCTCGTCATTTCGCGGACCCGCTGTCCGGAGAGTCCCCCTGGACCCCGCAGTTGGCTCGCGCCGCGCTGGCGCGAGCCCGCAACCGTGGAACTGGCACCCAGATCGCTGGGGCCGCAGCCAGCCGAACCAGCACAAGCCCTCGCCACAACAGGCGCCAGCCCAGGTCGCGAACCGCGCCTGATTCCGAGCGGTGGCCCGATCGGTCCGGGGTGGGCCGTGCGCGGCTATTTGCGGGCGGGGGTTTTGGTGGGGCCGAGTTGTTCGCGGGCCAAGATGGACAGCGAGTCGATGTTGACATGCGGCGGCCGGGCTGCCACCCACCGGATGGCCTCGGCTACGTCAGCCGCGCTGAGCGGTTCGACACCTTCATATACGCGGGCCGCCGCCGCGGCATCGCCGGCGAAACGAACCAAGGAGAACTCCGTCTCCGCCATGCCGGGGTCAATCTCACAGACGCGGACCCGTTCGCCGGCCATCTCCTGGCGCAGCACTTGGGTCACGGCGCTTTGGGCAAACTTGGCCGCGTTGTAGCCGGCGCCGCCCGGGTACGGGTAGTGGCCGGCAATCGAAACTATGTTGATGACCGAAGCAGCTGGGGCCGCTATCAGTTTGGGCAGCAGGGCTCTGGTCATATTGAGGGTGCCCATGACGTTGGTCTCGAACATCCAACGCCACTCCGAATCCTGGGCTTCGGCAATCGGCCGCAGTCCCTTGGCGCCGCCGGCGTTGTTGACCAACAGGTCGCAGGCAGGGACCTGGGCGCAGAAGGCCGCCACCGAATCTGGGTCCGTCACGTCCAGCGGCAGGCCCAGGCCGCCTACCTCTCCGGCCAGTGTTTCCACCCGGTCCAGGCGGCGAGCACCGCCCACAACAAACCACCCATCAGCCGCCAAGGCCCGGACACAGGCCTCCCCAATTCCGCTCGAAGCACCTGTGACAACCGCAGTTCGCATACTAGAGACGTACCCTTCAAGTCTGGTATTTTGGCCTGAACATGTGAGCTTACCGACAATCGGTTTTGCCCAGGCAGCAGATTAGCGGGACAATTCATTAGTACTCACACTGGCAGGAGCGAATCATGACTGACCCCACCAACTCACCCAATAGCTTCAACAATCCTGGTGGTCTACCTCCAAACGCGGGCGGACCGAACCCCGGCGAAGCCCCTCCTGGCCACTACTTGGCCTCAGACGGCCGGTACTACCCGACCGCTGATATGCCCGCCGCCGCGGCACCTCCGGTGCCCCCCGGACAGTACCTGGCTTCAGATGGAAAGTACTACCCGGTAGCGGACCTGCCCACGCCAAACGCTCCGAATCTGGGTGCCGCCGGCCCGGTTCAACCCGGTCTCACAGGCGGCCAGTTCGCCCCGGCGATGCCGCCCGGGCAGTGGATAGAACCACCCAAGAAGAAGCGGAAGGCTGCCGTGGTGGGTGTGGCCGCCGGGCTGGCCGCTGTACTGGCAGTTGGTGGTGTTTGGGCCGTGGTGGCGCTGAGCAAGAAGGGTGGCGCTTCCAGCCCAGAAGACGCGGCCCAAGCTGTTTTCACCAGCCTTGCCGCCAAGGACTTTGACAAGCTGACCGCCACCATTGCGCCATCAGAGCGGAACCTGGCCGTGGTGGCCATGGATGTGGCCAATGGCCTGCAAGATTCAACTGACCTGGCCGAAGAGTGGTCCGCCACCACCGACAAGCTGTGGCAGTCCCTGTCAATCGAGTTCACCGATCTGGAGTTCTCCACCGATGACCTGGCCGAAGGAGTGGTTGCGGCCACCGTTGAAAAGGGCAGCGTCACGATTGACGCGAACATCGAGGAAATGGCTGATGCCGTGGCGGACTTGTATGACTACGGCCAGTCCGCCGGCGCCTACGCCTATGGCATGGGTGACGTGTCCAAGTCAGACATCGAAGACGAATTGGACGCCCTGTTCCCGATCTCCAAGGACATCGATGATCTGGCCAAGGCTGCCGGCCTTGACGAGTTGTACATCGTCACCGTCCAAGAAGGCGGCGACTGGTACGCGTCAGTTTCGATGACCATTGCTCAATACGCCTTCGACTCATTGGGCGGCGACCGGTCAGACCTGGGCGATCCGATCCCTGAAAACGAAATGATGGGCGCGGACAAGCCTGAAGACGCGATGGCCAACTTCGTCAAGGCCTATGAAGCCGCAGCTGATTCCGGCGATCTGCGTGAACTGGCCAAGGCCCTCCCAGTTGCCGAATCGCGGCTGTTGGCGGTCTACGGGCCGGTCATCGATGAACTGGGCGGATCGCTGACAGAGGACGCTATTTCGTTTGGCGATGTGTCCCTGTCCGAAAACTCGGTGATTGGCGGGCACAGCCGCCTGACCATTGATCTGCTGGAACTTGACCTCATGGGCGATGACTTCGAAATCGCTCGCGAAGGTGACACCTGGACCATCATCATTGACTACGCAGAGCTGACCATCAGCCAAGAAGACGATGGCGCCACCTGGCGGCTTGAAGTCGAAGAGGACGGCGAAGCGGTTGGCGAAGCCGAACTGTCCATTCCTCAGAAGGGAACCTTGGAGGGTTCCTTCACCAGCAATGACGGTGGCGACGGTTGGTTCGAGTTCGACGGCGAGTGCATCGAGGTTGGCTGGACCGAGTTCTACACCGGCCAAGAGGAAACCGAAAAGACCTGCGGTGACGATCTGGGCCTGACCAACCTTTCGTCTTTGCCGCTGGCCGAGTGGACCAAGCTGCCAGACCTGAAAGGGATCCTGGCCTTGTCCGCAGTTCAGGGCGCCGGCGGCAAGTGGTACATCTCCCCAACCGCCTCCCTGATGGACTTGGTCTCTGTTGTAGGGAGTTAGTAGCTGGTCTGCGCCGGGCGCGGAAACGGTTGACGAACAGGGGTAGCCTGGCGCCACCATGGTTGGTGTGAATCGGCTGGTTGCTGCTCTTGGCGAAGATGAAGAGCGCGCCCGGTGCGTCACCCATGTGGCGGTGACCGCCGCCACCGCCGGCCGGCACGCGCCTTGGCCCGCCTGGCTGCCCGAGTGGTTGACCAGCGGTTATGGTTCATTAGGGGTGGCCCAGCCGTGGGCCCACCAGGTCCGCTTCATGGAACGGGCCCGGGATTCGCACGCGGTGATTGCCACTTCGACCGGTTCCGGCAAATCGCTGGCATTGTGGGCGCCTGTACTTAGTGCCCTGGACGAACCATACGAACTGGGCCGGATAGACCAGGTCCGGGCCCGGCCGGCGGCCATCTACCTGGCCCCAACCAAAGCTTTGGCCGCCGACCAGTTCACTGCTCTGCGGGCGCTATTCACAGCAGCCGATGTCGAAGGAATTGAAGTTGGTGTCTGCGATGGTGACACCCCAACCGAGGCCCGCCGTTGGTTGCGATCCAACGTGGACGTATTGCTGACCAACCCTGACTACCTGCATTTCGCGCTGCTGCCAGGACACACCGGCTGGGCCGGGTTGCTGCGCGGATTGCGCTATGTCCTGATCGATGAACTCCACGCCTACCGCGGAGTGATGGGCGCCCATGTGGCCTGGGTGATTCGGCGTCTGCGGCGCCTAGCGCGTCACTACGGCGCCGATCCGATCTTCCTGGCCGCCTCGGCCACGGTCTCCGAACCAGCCGAGACCCTGGCCAGGCTGATTGGCGAAGCGCCGGAGGCGGTCACCGCTGTCGCCGAAGACACCTCAGCTCGGGGCGATCAAACCTTCGTCATGTGGCGGCCGGCACCATTCGACGCGGACGAAGCCGACACCTTGGTGACCACAGGGAAGGGCGGCGCGAGCGGGAAAGGGCGGCGCGGCATCGGCGGGCCGAGGCGTTCTGCTGCGGCCGAAACTGCCCGGCTCCTGGCGGCTCTGACCGATGTGGGGGCGCGGTCGGTGGCGTTTGTGCGGTCGCGGTTCGCGGCGGAGACGGTGGCCG
The DNA here is from genome assembly GCA_031255075.1 of Bifidobacteriaceae bacterium. Lineage (GTDB taxonomy): Bacteria > Actinomycetota > Actinomycetes > Actinomycetales > WQXJ01 > JAIRTF01. The sequence goes on from JAIRTF010000276.1 coordinate 4,075, forward strand.
AATCAGCCCGGGCCGTTGTAGGGGAGCCGTTGGCGGCGCGGATCGCCACCTACCGTGGCGGTTATCTGGCGGAAGAACGGCGCGGCCTGGAGGATCGGCTGCGGGATGGTTCGCTGTTGGGGGTGGTGGCGACCTCGGCACTGGAGTTGGGGATTGATGTTTCCGGGCTGGATGCAGTGCTGATTGCCGGTTGGCCGGGGACGCGTGTGGCGTTGAAGCAAAGGGCTGGACGGGCCGGCCGGGCGGGCGCTGATGGGTTGGCAGTTTGGGTCGCGGGGACTGATCCGTTGGATTCGTATCTGGTGGAGCATCCTGATTCGGTGTTGGGGCCGCCGCTGGAAGCATGTGTCTTTGACCCGTCCAATGTTTACGTTTCAGCGCCCCATTTGGCGGCCGCCACGGCTGAGTTGCCGCTGCATGTTGACGAATTGGCGGCGCTTGATGCGGGCGCGGCCGCCGTGTTGGATAGCTTGGCTGCGACTGGTGCGGTGCGCCGGCGGGGTGACCGGTGGTTCTGGTTGGCGCGGGAGCGGGCTACCGATTTGACCGATCTGCGCGGCTCCGGCGGCGGCCAAATCCAGGTGGTGGAACAGGCAACCGGGCAGGTCCTGGGCACAGTCGATTCGGCGCGGGCGCCGGCCACGGTCCACCCAGGCGCGGTCTATCTGCATCAAGGCAGC
>JAIRTF010000294.1 GCA_031255075.1 Bifidobacteriaceae bacterium
CGTCTTGGATGAACGCGGGCCGGGTAGGCTGCCGGTATGAGTCAGTCGGACGACTCGCCTAAGAGCCAGGATGTGGCTTCGACAAGCCTGGGCTCGGACGCGCCTGAACAACCAAGTGCAGATGAGCTGCGGGCGCGGATGGCGGCGAACTTGCGGCGCCGGGCACTGCGGAGACTGGCGGTGTTTCTTGGCGTGCTGCTGGTCGCTGGTGTGGCTTGGGCAATTCCCGCCGGAAAGGCAGCAGGCCTGTGGCTTCCAGATCAACGGTTGCGGCCCCTTACCCACGATCCCTTGGCGGCCAAAGACCTGTTGGGCTTGTCCCTGATCCGGGCGGAGGACCACGCGGCCGCCGGGTTTCACAACTTCCTGTCGCCCATGCCCAACCGGACGGCCTACGTCGAAAGGCGTTTCACTGCCGGGGCCGGTGGTCCAGAAGCAACCATTGAAAAGATCAGCGCTTTCGCGGAGGCCAATGGCTGGGAAGGTGAGGAGGGTGGCTTGGAGTACAGCCTCTTCAACAAGGAACTTGGAGGCAGGACGGCCCTGCTTTCGATCGAGTACAGGGACCAGGGGCCTGCACCGGGAGTCCAGCTGCATATTTCCTACGCCTCCGGCGGCTAGGCTTTAGGGTTTGTGAAGACCTTTGACCAGCTCTATCAGGAGCTGACTGAGCGGGCCGCGCAGCGGCCCAAAGACTCTGGAACGGTGCGGCTGTTGGATGCCGGCGTACACGAAATCGGCAAGAAGCTGATTGAGGAAGCCGGGGAGGCGTGGATGGCCGCCGAGCATGAATCGGACGAACAAGTCGCCCTGGAGGTATCACAGCTGCTGTACTACGCCCAGCTGATCCTGCTGGCCAGGGGTGTTCCCATGGAGAAAGTTTACGAGTTGCTCTGATGTTGAGAATCGCCGTACCGAACAAGGGGTCGCTCAGTGATGCGGCCATACAGATGCTCCGCGACTGTGGCTACTCACAGCGGCGCGAAAGCCGCGAACTGGTCCTGATGGACCCAGCCGCAGACGTCGAATTCTTCTACCTCAGACCCAGAGACATAGCGCTGTATGTCGGATCCGGCACCGTGGACGCCGGCATCACCGGCCGCGATCTGCTGCTGGATTCCGGAGCTGCGGCCGTAGAACACCTGCCCTTGGGCTTCGGCAGTTCAACCTTCCGCTTCGCGGCACCGCCCGGCCAGATTGAACGGATCGAAGAACTGGCAGGCAAGCGGGTCGCGACATCGTACAAAGTGTTGGTGGCCGCCTACCTTGGTGAACGCGGCATCGAAGCGGAAGTGGTGCGGCTGGATGGTGCTGTCGAAAGCGCCGTCCAACTGGGCGTGGCGGACGCCATCGCCGACGTGGTATCCACCGGAACCACCTTGCGGGCGGCCGGTTTGGCGACCTTCGGCGAACCGTTGCTGGTGTCAGAAGCGGTGCTGATCCGCCGGCAGGAGGGGATCTCAGACCAAGCCGGCCTCGAACGCCTGACCCGACGCCTGCAAGGCGTGATGGTGGCCGCCCAATACGTGTTGATGGACTATGACGTGCCGATCAGCGCCGTGGAAAGGGCGGTGTCCGTCACACCGGGCTTGGAAAGCCCAACCGTTTCACCGCTTCATTCCAAAGGCTGGGCGGCGGTGCGAGCCGTGGTGCCAGCCAAAGCCACCAATGAGCTGATGGACCAACTCTATGAACTGGGCGCCAGGGGAATCCTGGTGACCGAAATCAAAGCCGCCCGCATCTAATCCTGGGCGCGCGTCGGCGCGACCATTGGGAAGCGTCCCGCCGGCGGCTAAGCGAAGCGCACCACTTCGTCAAAGCAGCGGCGTTCCTGGGGACGCTTCGGGTCTTCTGCCCGGTAACCAAACACCGCGCCCACTGCGAAGCGGTCTAACTCCAGGTTGATCAAGCCAGCCTCAGCCAAGACCTGATCAGCTTGGCTGTAGTCGAGGCCCTCCAAAGCGCAAGTGTCCACCTGGATAGCGGCCGCCGCAGTCAGAGCGTTCTCCAGAGCCAGATAGGCCTGGCGGGCGGTGTAGCCGTACATGGCATCGGCGCTGCCCCAAACGCGGATGCGGGTCTCCAAGAAGCCGCGGAACCGTTGGCGCCAAGCCGCCACAGCGGCAGCATCCATGCCGTGAACAGCCGTGCCGATGTGAGCCAGGTAGTCGCCATCGGGATCAATACCTTTGGCGGTCTTGCAGGTAAAGGCCACCAGCTTGGCGGCATCGAGCGCCTGTTCGGGGCGGGCGCCGGTACGGGAGACAAACTCGGCCCGCAACTTTGGTTCATCCAACACAATGATGTTCCAAGGCTCCAAGCCATTGGATGAAGGGGCCAACCGGGCGGCCTGCAAGATGAACTGGAAATCGGCTGGGTCAATTGACTTGGTCTTGTCAAACGCCTTGATGGCACGCCGGAATTGCAGCGTGGCCAGGTGGGTTTGCTTGACGTGGTCTTTGATTTGGGGCGTGAATGCGTCTGCCATGCAGGCGATCCTACTCAGGTCAGCCCCTCCGCGTCAGGGCAACAGCCCCGCCACCGCGCCGGCAATCATCTGGCCCAGAGCCACCACGGCGGCCAACGCCAAACCGAGCGTTGCCAAGTGTCCGGCCCAAGACATTGAGTCGCGTTCCTTCTTGATTTCCATGCCTCAATACTGCGCTCTGACCTGCAAAAACGCATCGGACGGCGGGATGATTTCGGGCGGCGCCAAGTCCTGCCTGGGGATGCCAACCGTGGGCGCGGCATCGGCCCTGGGGATGAGGGGCGGCTACTCCTCGGTCGGGAGGGTCAGGATTTCGGCGCCCTCGGGCGTGATGGCAATGGTGTGTTCAAACTGGGCTGAGCGCTTCAAATCAGCCGTGACAACTGTCCAACCGTCGTCCCACAGCCGCCAGTTGTAGGTGCCCAGGGCCAACATTGGCTCCACAGTGAAAACCATGCCAACTTCAATGGTTTCGGCAAAGCGCGGCGCGGCATCGTAATGGGGGATGACCAAGCCCGAATGGAACGCTTCGCCAACGCCGTGTCCGGTGTAATCCCGGATCACGCCGTAGCCGAACCGCTTGGCGTAGGACTCAATTACCCGGCCAATCACGTTGATCTCGCGGCCGGGGCGGGCGGCCTTGATGCCTCGCATCATCGACTCATGGGTCCGTTCGATCAACAGTTGCGATTCTTCGTCAATCTGCCCCACCGCGAAGGTGGCGTTGGTGTCGCCGTGAACCGAATCGAGGTAGGCCGTGATATCCACGTTGACAATGTCGCCTTCCCGCAGCACCGTGGAGTCCGGTATGCCGTGGCAGATCACCTCGTTGACGGAGGTGCACAGCGATTTGGGGTAGCCGCGGTAGCCCAGCGTTGAGGGGTAGGCGCCGTGATCAATCAGATATTGGTGGCCGATGCCGTCCAGGTAGTCCGTAGTCACACCCGGTTTGACGTGCCGCCCAACTTCCGCCAGGGCGTTGGCCGCGACCTGGCTGGCCAGGCGGATGCGGGCAATCGTTTCGGCGTCCTTGACTTCTCCGCCGGGCCACGGTTCAGAATCTGGTTGGGCTTTGCCGACATATTCGGGCCGCTGGATGGAGGCCGGAACGGCCCGGCGCGGGGAGATGGTTCCTTTGGTCAATGGCACGCGCCCATCCTAACGACCCCCGTCCCATGCCGGCGCGGCGCGGTGCTTGCCCGCTTTGGCTTGGTGCGGACCAGGTCGATTCGCTGGTTGGCCGGGCGCAGCCGGTTGCGGGCGGATTGGGGCAAGGATCACTTCAGCAAAAAGTGATCAATCGTGCCGCCAAGCAAAGGCCCCCACAGGAACGATGTCAGCGCCACAGCTGTGACCCAGGCGGCTATCCACCAGCGCCGGCTCTTGGCGAGGAAGATGCAGGCCAGCGTGCCCCCCAAATAGATCACCATCATGACCCAGGGGAAGACTCTCCAACCTGCCTCGTTGGAACACTCGTCTGGTATGTCGCAGAAAGCCTGCGAGGCATTCATCAGGAACATAGCCACCACAAACCCAACCATGGCCGGAATCGCGATCAGGGCCGGCACCCCCGCCTTGAGGGCAGTCTGGCAGCCGGTTTGCTGCCCAGGCGCCGGTGCCGCGCCAAACGGAATTGGCTCGCCAACCGGTGCGACAGGTGCATCCCCCTCGAAGCCGTCGAGGCTGTCGATGCCGCCAAGGTCGCCACCCTCTTGATTCTCCGCTTCCTCGCCGGGTGGCCCCTCGCTCTTGCCTACTTCATCTGGCTCCGAAGTCATCGTGCCAACTCCTCGGGTCGGTCGGGTCCGAATTCGTGGCACCCGCTAGCGCAGTCATGGTCTCGCAATTCGTGAGTCTAGTCTGCGGGGCTTTCTCAAAGGAGCGCCAGGATTACGGTCGCAGCGCTTAGAACCGTCGCCACCGCGGTGACAATCCACCAACCGCGCGGCAGCTTGGAACAGGCCAAAGAGGCTATTGTGGCGCACACCGCGAAGGCGGCCACACCGGTCGCTGCCGCCCGGGCGAGGCCGGACCAGTCACAGTAGTTGGCTCCGCCGCAGTACGGGTAGGGGGGCGTATTGGTTAGGGAGGCCACCAACAAGACAGCGGGAGCTGTGACTGCCAATAGGATCGCTCCGTATACCAGCCGTGCGGTGAGCGCCCGCTGGCCTACAGGGGGATTCGTGGGCGCTGCGGGCGGCCGGCGGCCCGGGCTAGAGGATGCCATTGAGAATCCAAACAAGGTAAGGAAGAGCACCGACCGCCATGATGCTGGCGGGGATCCACCAACGGCGGCTCCGGCAGAGAAAGAAAGCGCTGAATCCTCCGCCAAGTGCCAGGATCCCTGCCACGCACGCCAGATAGAACTGCAGCTTTGCGCTGCGGCACTCCTGCGACGTTTCACATATGCCGACGCCAACGCCGCCCCAGCTGAAAGCCATCAGTGCCATCGGCAACACGAGAAGACATATTCCGATCGGGATCACGATTTTGATCGCGGTGACCCAGGGGCTTTGGGGAGTCCGGGCGTTGCCTTTGGGCTCCAGGCCAGCGGAGTCCTCCACGGGAGGCTCGGGGCAGACCGATGTCGGGTCGGTCATCGCCGGAGCATCACCGCGCTGGGGATAGTCCAATTCGTTCAAAGCAGAAATCCGTCCTTTTTCATGCGGATCGATTCGAGGGACAGCGTAGCAATCAGCAGTGGGCCAGCAGCCCGAGCGAGCCGGCACGCAACGGCCCACAGATGAAGATGGTCATCGCTAACCCAGCGCCTCGTCCCGCCAAGAGAGATGGTGATATGTCCACGGCAGCCCGAGTGGTGCGGAATCGATCAGTGTTGAACTAGTACCTTCGCCGACTGACGGCCAATCGGGCCGAGTTGACTAGCCGGTGGCCAACATCACCAGCCCGGTGGTGACGCCCGCTGCCATGACACAGGCGGCAATCCACCACCAGAACCGGGTCGCGCACGTGAGCGCCGCAGCGAAGGCCCCTCCCAGCGCCAAGACTGCGGCGAGGGGATAGACGTTGAGCTCCAGTTGGCCGCGCTGACACTCGGCAGCTCCCAGGCAGTCCGCGATGATGACCCCTGACCAGCCAACCGTCCACAACGCCACAGGGGAATACGCGATGAAAGTCAAGATTGGCACCGCAAGCTTGATGCCTGTGATCCAGCGGGACTGCCGGCCCCGGGTTGGAGCGGAAGCCTGAGAAACTGGCATCTCTGGGTTCTTCAGAAACAGGCCGCGCGGATCGGTGGCAGCTAAAGCGTCATCGTTCATGTGCTGGGTCACCGGCGAGTCCTTTCCCTAAACGAGCCTGTAACCACCCTAGAGCCGCTGAAATCCGCCAACCATCCACGCTCACTGGATTTGGCCGACTTGCCGGTCGAATCGGGGAAACGGCGCTGAGCTTCAGGTGGTGAAGGAGTGGGCTTGGTCGGGGTAGGAGCCGTCGCGCACGGCGGAGCGGTAGGCGGTGGCGGCATCGGCCAGGGCAGCGCCCACCTCACCGAAACGGCGGACAAAACTTGGCTGCCACGGGCCCAGGCCGGCCATGTCAGTCCAGACCAACACCTGGCCGTCGGTTCCGGGACCAGCGCCAATACCGATGGTCGGGATATCCAAACGTTCGGTGACCGATGCCGCGAGGTCGGTTGGCACCAGCTCCAAGACCAAGGCGAAGGCACCGGCCTCCTGGACGGCCAAGGCATCCGCCAAGAGACGATCAGCCGAATCCTGGTCCCGGCCCTGGACACGGTTGCCGCCCAAGGCGTGAACCGACTGGGGAGTGAAGCCCAGATGTGCCATCACCGGTACCCCTGACTGGGACAACAACGCGATATGCGGGGCCACCCGGCGGCCGCCTTCAAACTTGACCGCATG
>JAIRTF010000163.1 GCA_031255075.1 Bifidobacteriaceae bacterium
CCGCCGGGCTGCCCGCACCTGGTAGCGGTTGACCGCCCGGTTCAGCCACCGGCCTGGCGCCCCACCGATGCCGAGCCGTTCGGCATACACCAGGCCGTAGTATTCGTGCACGTCATAAAGCACATTGCGGCCGGTTCGCCGGTGCCAGCGTTTGGCTGAAGGCAACAGGTACAGATCGTGGATATGCCACAGATCGGCTGGCTCAGCGGCAGCGATCTTGGCCAGTTTGGGGATCACACCCAGACGCTGCCGGAGCGAGCGAGCCTTCGGCAAGATCACCTCGCTGGCGGCCGGATCGGTAGCCGGTTGATCATCTGCTCCCAGCCAGATGAACCGCACCCGGAACCCGGCGTTGAGGGCGTCTTGGGCGCAGCGGATGACTCGCCTATCGCCCCGGGGGTGGATGGTTGGTACGGCGATCAGTGGTGACTCGGCAGTTACGTGGGCGGGTACGGTCAGCCGCCAGCTCGGGGTGACCACTTCGCGGGCGCCAGCCGGCGCCGCGGCCAACTCATCCGGCCGGTTCATGCCAAATCCTCGTCAAATCCGCACATTTCAGCCCGCCCAGCCTAGCTTGTCCGGCCAGCGGTAGCAGGACGTGGACGCCGGCCCAGCGCCGGCGGCGTCCTCAGCCCAAGCAAACTACGCTGGAGGGGTGAGCGGAACGGGCAGCGGCACAATTGGGGCTCAGACCATCCTGCCCGCTCGGCGCGAGCCTTTGACAGTCCACGCTGCCGATGGCGTTGAACTGGTCGGCGAGTTGGCTCTGCCGCCGGACTCGCGCCCCCCGGCCGCCACACTGTTGCTGCTCCACCCGCTGCCAACCCACGGCGGTTCGATGGATTCCCATCTCTTCCGCAAAGCGGCTTGGCGGTTGCCGGCGCTGGCCGATCTGGCGGTGGTCAGATTCAACACCCGCGGCACTTGTTCCCAGCTGGGGTGTTCAACCGGGCGGTTTGAGGGCGGCATTGGCGAGGGCGCTGATCTGGCCGCCATGGTTCAGTTCGTCAAAGACCAGGGCCTACCCAAGCCGTGGCTGGTGGGCTGGTCGTTCGGATCAGAACTGGCCTTCATGCACGGGCACCGCCTGGATGTGGAAGGCGTCATCGCCCTGTCACCGCCGCTCCGCCGGGCCCGTTCTGAGCACCTGATCCAATGGGCGGCGGCCCGCAAACCGGTCCTGGCTATGGTGCCGGAGAAAGACCAGTTCCTCAGCCCCAGTGAGGCCCGGGCGCGGCTGGCGTTACTACCCCAGGCCAAAGTTGTCGAAGGCAAAGGCGCTGTCCACCTGTGGATCGGTGAACAGTCCGTACGGCAGGTGCTGGACGGCATCGTCAACCTGGTGCGGCCTGGTTTCGGTCCGCTGCCGCGGCACTGGGACGGCCCGTCCACCACCTACCAGGCAGAGCACCACCGGCCGGCCAACTCCGAAAGCCTCACCGAAGCGGCCACCACCCGCTCGGCCCAAAGCGCGCCCCAAGACCCATCCGAACACCAACCAAGGAGAAGCGAATGACTGTTTTGGCTGTGAGAGCCGCCGGATCGCTCAGTGGCGCGGCGCCGCTTGACCCGCCGGAGGGCCGGGACCCGTGGGCGCAGAACGATGAGACCGCCCGCTTGTCGGCTGCGGAGCGGGCGCGGGAAGCTGCCGCCGGCCCGTTGGTGCCGGCTGAGGATGTGCCGCTGGTGCTGCTCCACGCTTTCCCGTTGTCATCGTTGATGTGGGAGCCACTGGTGCGGCATTTGCCCAAGGTGCCGGTGTTGATGGTTGATCTGCCCGGCGCCGGCCTTTCGCCCAGTATTGATCCGGTGTCGATTGAGGGCGCCGCCCTAGCTGTCGCCACTTCCCTGGAAGAGCTGGGTGTCCAGCGGGCGGTGATCGCCGGCATTTCGATGGGCGGATATGTGGCTTTACAGTTGATGGCCTCCCGTTCCGATCTGATCTCCGGCGTCATCCTGATGCATACCAAAGCCACCCCGGACACCCCAGAAACCCAAGCTGGGCGCCTGGCCACCGCTCGGAACGTCCTGGACACCTCTTCGGTCCAGAGCCTTACCCCGATGGCTGGGAAGATGATCTCTGAGGCTTCCAAGGTCTCCCAGCCTGAACTGGAAGGACAGTTGAAGCGTTGGATTTTGGAATCAACCCCGGACGGTGTGGCCTGGGCGGAGGAAGCCATGGCCACCCGCCCCGGTTACCTGGACGTGTTGCGGGCCTCCGGTTTGCCGGCCACGGTGATCGCCGGGGAAGAGGACCCGTTCTCCTCGGTGGCCGATGCCGAAGCCATGGCTGACGCGCTAGGTCCCGGAACCAATCTGGTGGTGATCTCATCGGTGGGGCACCTCAGCCCGCTTGAATCGCCGTCGATGACGGCCCGAATCCTCCGCGAGGCCTATCAGCGCCTCTGCGCCTAGCAGCGGCCACAGGGGCGCGCCAGGCCGCCTTCCAGGGGCCAGCGAGAGACTCTCTTAGGAGAGAGACAGAGAAACCCCGCGGTGGGGGACCGGTAGCTAGGAGTTGCGGCCCAGGTTGCGTGACACCAGGCGGCGCAGGCGCGACAGATAGTTGTCCAGGGCTTGGCGTTGAACCTGGAGTTTGTCGATGGTCAGTTGCGCTTGGCGCCGGTGTTCGGCAGCCTGGGTCAAGGCGCTGTCCATGGTTTCGCGGGCTTCGGTGTTGGCGGCCGCCAGGATCGAATCGGCCTCCTCCTTGGCACCGGCGTTCAACACCTCGACGTATTCGTCGGCGTGCGCCAGGATGGTCGAGGCCTGCTCTTGGGCTTCCAACAGCCGCTGGGTGGCCGCCGCCCGCTGCTCGGTGGGACCGGCCAGCATCCTCTCGGCTTCGTTGATGGACCGTTCACGGTCTTCGGTCAGCCGCGCCAGATTGGCTTCGGTGCGGCTGGCGATCTGCCGTTCGGTCCGCTCCACCTCTTCACGGGCGTGGGAGACCAGCAGATCAGCCTGGGCGCGGGCGTCATTCAATCGCACCGAGGAAGCCTCACGGGCGTTCAGGGTCAACGAATCGGCTGTTCGCCGAGCGCCGGCAGTCTCGG
>JAIRTF010000165.1 GCA_031255075.1 Bifidobacteriaceae bacterium
CGCCCGGCGGCGGTGTTTGACGCGCCTGCTTTGGCGGCCATCCAACGAGCCAATCTGGTGACCCTACTAGGGCCGGACGTGGCTGATCTTGGGGCTGCGTTCGATTCGGCGGCGGCCACTCAGACCTGGGGAAATGCCATCGCCTTGGCCTCCCCGGAGGGGCCGTACAACGTTGCGGTGGCGGTGGATGAGTCTGAGACGGTGGTTGGCTTCGCGGCCTTGGGACCGCTATTGGATCCGGATGGCGGCCAGGGCGCGGCGGAGTTGGTGGCGCTGTGGGTGGCGCCAGAGGCTCAACGCCAGGGCCACGGCTCACGTTTGCTATCCCAGGTGGCCGATGCCGCGCGCCGCCACCTGTCAGCGGCTCGGCTGTCGCATTGGGTCACCCGCCAGGACATTTTTCGCCAACGGTTCCTTCACCAGGCCGGCTTCCGGGCCGATGGCGCGGAGCGGTCTTGGCAGAGCCCGGCCGGTGAACTGGTCGATGAGATGCGCTGGTCGACGCGCCTGGATTGACTGGGGCAACTGGCAGTGCCGGACTCTCGAAATCGGAGTAGTGGGCTGAAACGGGACGTGGTTGGGGTGGGGTTGCCCTTGACTGGTTGCGGTCTTACCGGCAGACTGCCTAGGGCGCCGGGGCGTGCCGCCCGGATGACGCCGGTGTTTACACTGATGATGGGATACTTGGACGTGGCCGGCGTTGCGGGACGCGCTGCGATTGGGATCAGAATGCAGAGAGGTTAGGCTTTGGACCTTCGGGAATTCGTGGGCGTCCTAATGCGCAACTGGCTGATCGTTGTGGGCTGTACGGTTGCTGGCCTGGGGCTGGCCGTGGTCTCCACCCTGGTGGCGACCCCAAAGTACACAGCCACCACGCAACTATTCGTCTCGGTTCGGGTGGCACCTGACTCCTCCACTGGTGAGATGGTTCAAGGCTCCACCTTTGCCCGCCAAGCGGTAGTCAGCTACGTGCAGGTGGCAACCAGCCCGCTGGTTCTGGACCGGGTGGTGTCTGAACTGGGTTTGGAAACCGATGCCCATGTCTTGGCCCAGCAGATCAAAGCCGATTCACCAGCCAATACGGTGCTAATCAATCTCTCAGTAACCGACCCGGATCCTGAGTTTGCCGCCCAAGTGGCCAACACAGCGGCGACTGCATTCGCTGATGTGGTTTCTAACGAACTGGAGACTTCTCCGACCAATCCGACCAGCCCGGTCAATATGAAAGTGGTTTCACCGGCTTTGCCGCCCCAATCACCTTCCAGCCCGCGGCTGCTTGTGAACCTGGCGATTGGGTTCCTGCTGGGGATTGCGATTGGTGTTGGACTGGCCATCTTGAGGGCCACGCTGGACACCGGCTTGCGCAACCTGCAACAGGTAGAGGCCGCTGGCAAACCGCTGCTGGGAAAGATCGGCAATGACCCCTCGGCTATAGAGAACCCGGTGATCGCCCGGTCTGACCCAACCAGTCCACTCAATGAGGCCTACCGTTCACTGCGAACCAATCTGCTCTACGCCAACCCCGGCGGAGCGCTCAAGGCCGTGGTGGTCACCGGCCCAACGCTGGCCATTGGCAAGAGCACCGTGACCTGCAACCTGGCCCTTTCGCTGGCCTCTTCCGGCCGCAGCGTGTTGCTGGTGGACGCAGACCTGCGCCGGCCCCGGGTGGCCAAATACATGGGTCTGCAAGGCGGCGGCGCCGGACTGTCTGACCTGCTGGTGGGACGGGTTCAACTGCGGGACGTGATCCAGCCGTGGGGCAACTCCACGTTGTCCATTCTGCCTTCCGGCAGAATCCCGCCCAGCCCATCTGAGCTGCTGGATTCGCCCTATATGGAACAGCTCATGACCATCTTCAAGTCCCGCTACGACGTGGTGGTGGTGGATTCGCCGCCGGCGCTGTCTTTCACGGATTCCACCGTTGTGGCCAAGGTGTCCGATGGCGCGCTCATCGTCACCGCCTGGGGCAAGACCAAGCGCAGCCAGTTGGAGCAGACCATAGCCGCCATTGAGGCCATTGACGCCAACGTGATTGGCGTGGTGCTGAACCGTGTGCCACTCAAGGAGATGCGCCACACCGCCTACTACTACTATTCGCAAGGCTCAGGGCGCCAGCGGTCTCAGTTGCCCACCCGTCACCGGGCCAAGGCCCCGGTCGATGGGCGGAGCCAGTGAGGCCATTCTCCATCCTGGTGGTTTGCACTGGGAACGTCTGCCGGTCGCCGGCGGCTGAACGGATCCTGGCAGGAGAACTGGCTGGCATTGAAGTTAAGGTATCCAGCGCCGGCACCATGGCATTGGTTGGCTCCGATATGGAACCTCCAGTACGGACAATGCTGGATCGCCTGGGGGATGTGGATCTAGCTCCGCACAGCGCCAAGGCGCTGACCCGGGACCTGATCCGCCACTCGGGCCTGTTGTTGGCTATGGCCGGCAATCATAAGAACTGGATCCTGGAAGAGGCGCCGCGGGCCAGCCGCAAGGTCTTCACACTGCGGGAGTTGGCTTCAATCATTGAGCGAGTCGACCCGGCGGCTGCCCCAATGCCCAAATGGCTGGAAGCGGTGGCGGCTGCCGCCGCACCGGAAGCCGCGATCGTTACCCCTGGCTCTCCGACGGACACCCAGGGGCGGACCGGGGGACAGTGGCATCGGGAGCCGGAGGCGCGGCATCGGCCACCAAAAAGTGACGCGGCGGGCTCTGCGGCGCCGGCCCCCAAGCTGGAACGACCAGCACGGCTGGCGCACCGTATGGCTGAAGCGGTAGAGACCCTGGCCGACTTACGGAGCCAGTTCCCCGCGCCAACGGCTGGGGGCGGGTTCGACGTGACCGATCCGTTCCGGCGGCCACCGGAGGTCTACGCGCGGATGGAGTCCGAGCTGGTGCCGGCGGCCCGAACCGTGGGCCGCTACCTGGTGCGGTGCGCCACAGCCGCCGGATGAGACCCCACTTCGGCACTTAGCACAGACGTGCTGATCTAATCAATGGAAAATTCATCGGTTGATTGACCAATTTCGGCGGAAATCATAGGCCCTATAGGTAGATTTACCTGTTTTGAGGGTCGTTTTGCGCAGAACTCGCTCATTTGCGCTACTCACCGATATGCTCTCATGCGCCGGCAGCTGGCATTCCCCAGGCACAGGAGAGGTCATTGACGATTCAGGTTGGGTCGCAGACGCGGCCCAATACACCCCGAGTCGGCAGCACGCCCGTCACCGCTCCCAGTGCCTCAGCGCCCTCGGCGGGGCCCACATCGGCTACTAGACGCCCCACTCCTGCCCCTGAAGAACCCGCACACGCAGCACCCGCCACAGCGCGGACTAAGCGGAAGGCCAAGCAGGCCGCCGGTTGGGAGCGAAGCTTTATTGATCGATTGATGTTGACGGACCTGGTCTTGGTGACCGCCTCGGTCGGCGCGACGCAGCTATTGACGCCCGTCACAAGCGGGCCAAGCGTTGAAATAGCCGTCATCAGGGGCGAAGTGGGTCTGCCCCCATGGGTTGTCTCATTAGTCCTGGTGCTGGCCTGGATTGCGGCCCTAAACATCAGCGGATCCCGAAAGCCGCAGGTCATTGGGACCGGCAGCGCCGAATACCAACGGGTACTCAACTCCACCGTCTATACCTTTGGTCTGTTGGCCATTTTGGCCATCATGTTCAAGATGCAGATCGCCCGGTGGTATCTGCTGGTGGCATTCACCTTCGGAACGGTGTCACTGATGCTAGCCAGGCACTTCTGGCGCAAATGGCTGGCCCGGCGGCGCCACCGCGGCCAGATGATGAAACAAGCAGTCGTCTTCGGTGATGTTCATGAAGCCCGGCGAATCATCCGCCGGGTGACCAGTGAACCAGAAGCCGGCCTGGAAGTGGTTGGCGTGGCCACTCCCCAAGCGCTGCCGACCTCAATACTGGAGGGACGGATTCCTCTGGCCGGCGGCTGCGACGAACCGTTCGGCGCCATGGACCGCTGGGGCGCCGACACCTTGATAGTGGTCAGTTCCCGGAACGTGTCAGCTCTCAACTTGCGCGAGTTGACCTGGCAAGCCGCAGAGCGCCGAGTGGGGCTGGTGGTGGCGCCCGGGCTGGCAGATGTGGAGCCTTCGCGACTGTCCACCTGGCAAGTGGCCGGCCTGCCGCTGGTCAACGTTAGGAGCTCCGGCCACGACAAGAGCAAACGGGCCTACAAGCGATTGTTTGACCTTGCGGTTGGCGGGACGCTCACACTGCTGCTACTGCCAGTCCTGGGGCTGATCGCGGTGCTGGTGAAGGTCACCTCAGCCGGGCCAGCCATCTATAAGCAGAGCCGGGTTGGGCTGGACGGCCAGCCGTTCATCATGTACAAATTCCGGTCAATGCGGGTGGGCGCAGATGACCTGCTGCCCTCCTTGCTGGACCAATCCGATGGTAACGAGGTTCAATTCAAGCTCCGCAACGATCCCCGGATCACACCCTTCGGCCGGTTCATCCGGCGGTTCTCCATTGATGAGCTTCCGCAGTTGTTCAACGTGCTGAACGGCACCATGTCGCTGGTTGGGCCGCGTCCGCACTGCCAATACGAAGTGGATGCCTATGACCGCACGGCCCGCCGGCGGCTGGGCATCAAGCCCGGCATCACCGGGCTGTGGCAAACCGGGGGCCGGTCTGACCTGTCCTGGGAGGATTCAGTCCGGCTGGACGTCTACTACGTTGACAACTGGAGTCTGATGGGAGACCTGATGATCCTGTT
>JAIRTF010000175.1 GCA_031255075.1 Bifidobacteriaceae bacterium
CAGGGATGTCCGTCCGCCCAGAATGGCAGCTTGGTCAGCAACAGGATCATCGGATGGGTGAACAACATCACCACCACCAAGTCCATGATGGTGGTTAAGCCCAAGGTGAAGGCGAAGCCTCGCACCCCGCCAACGGCCACCATGTAGAGGACCACCGCGGCGATGAAGTTCACCGCGTCAGACGCCCAGATGGTGCGCCGCGCCCGTAACCAGGCCAAGTCGACAGCTTGAGGTAGCGGCCGGCCAACCCGCAGTTCGTCACGGATACGTTCGAAGTACACAATGAACGAGTCGGCTGTGATACCGATCGCCACGATCATGCCGGCCACACCGGCCAGCGACAGCCGGTAGCCCTGCAACCAGCCGAGCAACACAATGGTGCCGTAGGAAATGCCGGTCGCCAGGATCAGCGACAACATGGTCACCACGGACAACGCCCGGTATTGGAAGAACGAATAAACCCCAACCAAGATCAGGCCAATCAGACCAGCCCACAAACCGATGGTCAGTTGCTCTGAGCCGGCGGTGGCGGAAATCTGGTCTTGGGAGTCAACGTTGAAGTTGATTGGCAGCGAACCGAAGGACAGCTGCCCGGCCAGAGTCTTGGAACTTTGCTGGGTGAAGGAGCCGGAAATCTCTGCCCGTCCATCATTGATTGCGCCGGTGCAAACCTGTGGCGCCGAAATGGTCACGTCATCCAGCACAATGGCGAACTGCCGGCGCGGGTCTTGGGCATTGGCCTTGCATGCCGAGTCAAGGCGTTCGGTGACGGCACCGAACTGCCGTCCACCGGCAGAGTTGAACTCAATATTGACGACCCATTGACCGGTGGCGTTACCCTGCTGAGTGGTTTGCATAGCATTCTGAGCGCTCTTGAGGACGGAGCCTTGGACCATCACCGGACCCAGAATGTAGGCCGCCTCGCCGGCGTCATCACAGGTAACCAGCGGTTTGTCCGGGTCGGATGGTTCGTTGCCGCGGTCTGCGCCAACCATTTGGCAGTTGATCGATTCGACAATCACCTGGGCTTTGGCAGCGTCTTCAGACAGTCCTTGACTCACCTTTGATTCGACTAGGTAATCCTGACCTTCTAGCAGGTACCCGTATTCCTCTATGACCTGCGGATAGACGTAGGCTTCGTTGAGTCCGTCGTCAAGGCGCGTGGTGTAGGCCTCATCGGGCGGAACCGGAAGGTTGCCGGTTGAAGCGTTGACATCAGAGCTGGGGGCCGGTGTGCTGGTCCGAGTGGCGGAGGGGCTGGCGCTGGCCGAAGCCTCGGCACTCGGCTCGGCGGAGGCGTCCGGCTGGTCGCCTTCGGGAGCATCGGTGCCCTCTTCACCTTCTGGCGTTTCGCCACCTTCAGGATTCTCTTCGCCCGTCTCTTCGCCTTGAAGCGGCTCGTCCGGATTGGCGGTCGGCGGCGCCACGTAATCCGGGTTGGGATAGGTGCGTGACATCCAGCTTTGCTCGGTCACCGGCGTGGCGCCGGTGACATACAGCACAGTGCGGAACGTCATCTTGGCGGACTTGGTGACCAGGTCAATGTCATCCTGGGTCGGGTTGCCCGGGATGGACACCACAATGTTGCGGTTGCCTTGCCGGGCAATCTCCGGTTCGGCCACACCTGAGGAGTCAACGCGGGAGCGAATAATGTTGATCGCTTCATCAATCTGGGCGGTTGTGACTTCTTGGTTGCCTTCTGCGGCTATGGGAGTCAGCACCAGTTGGGTGCCGCCTTCCAGGTCCAGGGCGAACTTCGGCAAGAAGGTTGTCTCGCCTTTGGCAAGACCCACACCAATAGCTCCGAATAATGCGACTACCAGCACAAACAGCACAATCAATGTGCGTAGAGGGCGGGCTTTCTTTGCGTTTGCAGCCACCTATTGCTTCTTTCTTACTTGACTCGAACCAGACCTGAGAGGCGCGGTCTAGTTCTTGGGCTCGTCCAGGTCCGGTTCGTCTTGGGCGTCTTCGAACTCGGCTGAATCAGCCGCGTCGCTCGGCGTTGACACGCCGGGGTCTTCTTCGTCTTCGGGTGGATAGGGCTCCACCATGGTCATCCACTCGTCATCCGACACCTGGGATTTGACGGCCCGCCGGACATACAACGACTCATCACCGGCCGGGGAAACCAGGGTGACTACGTCCCCTTCAATGGCCCCAATCACGCCGATCATCCCGCCAACGGTCACCACCCGCTGCCCCACTTCCAGGCCGGAACGGAAATCCGCCTGTTGCTGTTGTTGCTTGCGCTGGCGCCGCGAAGAGAACCAAAACAGGGCGATCACGCCCGCAATCATTATGAGCAGTATGTAGTTCCCGCCGCCTCCACCGGCCCTCGGTGTGGGCGTCGGGTCCGCCGCAAGCCATGCGGCCAAAGTAGTGCTCAACTGACAAACTCCTTGAACTGTAGGTTGTGACAAGAACGACAAGTGTCCGCGCTGAGTCTAGCCGTTTGAGGCTCCCAGTTGGGCGGCAAGCCCCGCCAAGCCGCCACTTCGAGCGGGGAAACACTCATTTTGGGGCCACCAGAATGACACTTGGCGGTCGATGCCGCGCCACCAGCGCCGTATTCACCCCTGCCGACCGACCGGCGGTTAGACCGGCGGCGTCAAACCAAGATGGGCGTAGGCGGCATCAGTGGCGACCCGGCCGCGCGGGGTACGAACGATGAAACCTTCCCGCAGCAGGTACGGTTCGACCACTGTTTCAATGGTGTCCGGTTCTTCACCAACAGCCGCCGCCAGGGTGCTCAGGCCAACTGGTTGGCCGGCAAAACGCCGGGCCAGCACCTCCAAAATGGCTCGGTCCAAACGGTCCAGGCCAAGCAGATCTACTTGGTAAACGGCCAACGCTCCCAGAGCCGCCTCCAAGTCACCGACGCCGGTGCCGCGGACTTGGGCCCAATCCCGGACCCGGCGCAGCAAACGGTTGGCGATGCGTGGAGTGCCCCTGGACCGGGCTGCCAGTTCACGGGCCGCCTCGGCGCTGACCTCCAAGCCCAGCAGTTTGGCGGCCCGCAGTACTACTTGTTCCAATTCGTCTGGCGCGTAGTAATCGAGTTGACCGGTGAATCCGAACCGGTCCCGCAGCGGGGCCGGCAGCAAACCGGCCCGGGTGGTGGCGCCCACCACGGTGAACGGCGGCAGGGTCAACGGGATGGCGGTGGCGCCTGGGCCTTTGCCAACCATCACATCGACCCGGAAATCCTCCATGGCCAGGTAAAGCATTTCCTCAACCGGCCGGGCCAGGCGGTGGATTTCGTCGACGAACAACACTTCGCCTTCTTCCAGCGAAGTCAGCACCGCCGCCAAATCGCCGGCGTGTTGGATGGCCGGGCCGGAGGTGACCCGCATCGAAGCGCCCAGTTCGGCGGCAATGATCATCGACAAAGTGGTCTTACCCAAACCGGGCGGCCCGGATAACAACACATGGTCTGGTGGTGTACCACGGGCTTTGGCGGCATCCAACACCAGTTGCAGCTGTTCACGAACCACGTGCTGACCGATGAATTCACCCAACAGCTTGGGTCGCAAAGCCGCCTATTGGGCCCGTTCAGCTCCTGAAGCATCCGGGCTGAGAGCCTCGCGCGACAGAACCTCTGCGCCTTCACCGGCGAACGGTTCGGCGGCGGTCACTTGGTGCCGCCCAACTCACGCAAAGCGGCGCGCAACAATCCGGGAACGTCCGCCGGCGCGGCACGGTCCGCGGAAACCTTGGCCACGGCTTGGGCGGCCAGCTGGCTGGGCCACCCCAATGATTCAAGGGCGGCGCTGACCTGGGCGGCGGCGGCACTGTCGGCGGGCGCTGGAGCCCCGGCCTCGGCTCCGTCAGCCGACCCAGCGGGGGCCAGTTTGCCGGACAGCGCCAGCACCAGTTTTTGGGCGCCCTTCCGGCCGATGCCGGGCACGCGCGTCAAGGTGGCCAGGTCTTCGCTGGCCACGGCTCGGCTGAGCCCTTCCGGACCGAGGGTGGCCACCAGCGCCAAGGCCAACCGCGGCCCCACCCCGGGGGCGGACTGGGCGGTGACGAAGGTGTCCCGTTCGGCCCGGTTGGCGAAGCCGTACAGAGTTAGGGAGTCTTCGCGCACCACCAAATGAGTCATCAGGTGGGCTTCGGTGCCTTCGCGCAAACCATCGCGGGCGGCCGGAGACAGGGTTACCGCCAGGCCAACGCCACCGCATTCGATGACGGCTTGGCCGGCGTCCAAGGCGATGACCGGTCCCCTTAGCGAGGCGATCATGCTGCCGCCCAGCCTTGACGGGAGCGGCGTTTGGCGGCTTTGGCGGCCGCCGCCCAAGCTTGCTGGGCCTCGGTGGCGGCCCGCCCGGTGGCCGAGCCCAGGGAGGTGGGCCGCCAAGCGTGGCAGATCGCCAAAGCCAAAGCGTCAGCGGCGTCTGGCGGGCGGGGGGCTGATTCCAAACCGAGCAGCCGCGCCACCATGGCGCCGACTTGTTCTTTGGCGGCCTGGCCAGAACCGGTCACGGCCGCTTTGACCTCGGTCGGGGTGTGAACGGCCACTTCCAGGCCGCGGCGGGCGGCTTCGACAATGGCCACACCGCTGGCTTGCATGGTGCCAGCCACGGTGAAGGCGTTGCGCTGAGCGAAGACCCGTTCCACGGCCAGCACCTGGGGTTCTAGCCGGTCAAGCCATTCGCCCACGGCCTCCGCCACGGCCAATAGCCGCTGGTCAAGCGGATCATCTTGGGGTGTGGCCACCAGGCCAAACTCCACCAGTTTGACCCGCCGTCCGGTCGAGGCGTCAATCACGCCCAGGCCGCACCTGGTCAACCCGGGGTCCACGCCCATGATTCGCATGGGGCGTTATTCGCCCAACGCTTCGGCGATCACCGCGTCAGGGGCCTCAAAGTTGGTGTACACGTTTTGGACATCATCCGAATCTTCAAGGGCGTCAATCACCCGCATGATCTTCTTGACGCCGTCCACGTCCAGGTCAACTTTCACCGATGGCTGGAAGGCCACCTCGGCTGAGTCGTAGTCAATGCCGGCCTTTTGGAGCGCTTCGCGAGCCGCCAACAGGTTCTCTGGGGCGGTGATGATCTCAAAGCCGCCCTCTTCCACGTTGACCTCTTCAGGGTCCGCGTCCAGTACGGCATCCAAGATGGCGTCCTCATCCAGGCCGTCCACCTCTGGCACGTCAATCACACCCTTGCGGGCAAACATGTAGGCCACCGACCCAGGATCCGCCAACGAACCGCCATTACGGCTGAGCGCCAAGCGAATGTCTGAGGAGGCCCGGTTGCGGTTGTCGGTCAGCGCCTCGACCAGCACTGCCACACCGCCAGGTCCGTAGCCTTCGTAAAGGATCGATTGGTAATCGGCTCCGCCGGCTTCAGCACCGGAGCCGCGTTTGAGGGCCCGGTCAATGTTGTCATTCGGCACCGAAGATTTCTTGGCCTTTTGGATGGCGTCAAACAGCGTTGGATTGGCCGCCGGGTCGCCACCGCCGGTTCTGGCCGCCACCTCAATGTTCTTGATCAGCTTGGCGAACAGCTTGCCGCGTTTGGCGTCGATGGCGGCCTTCTTGTGCTTGGTGGTGGCCCATTTGGAGTGACCTGACATGCGGCTCCTCTTCTTCTTCGATGCTTGTACTGCCCAACTGGAGTCAGTCT
>JAIRTF010000218.1 GCA_031255075.1 Bifidobacteriaceae bacterium
GCACATCGGCTCCGAGCTTCGAGCGGGGCACCGCCGCACTCAGCCGGCTGGCCGATCTGCTATCCACCTATTCAGGCTCCCTACCGACCGGACCATGCCGCTGACCAGGTCAAATGCTGGCATGTGAGCCTTCTGCCGAGCCCGGCCAGAGGTCTCCGGCCGCCGCAGATGGTACATCCAGGCGGCCACACCACGCCGCTGGTTAGGCTTTGGGCGCCACCCGTTCAATAGGTGGCCATTGCCGCCGCAAGTGTGACGTAGGCCACATCTCTCGTTTAGGTTCGTGGCATGAACAGTCTTCGCTATCCACCGGAGGAGCCGGTCCGGCCGCGCCCCGAGGATCTGTTCGTCCGCGAGCCCAAACGGCTCGATACGTATAGGGTCCCGGATTACGCCACCGGCGCGCTTCCGCTCACCACCATTGGCCTGACAGCCCTGGCATTGGCCGTGGCTGGACTGACTTTGGCGCTATTCCCCTGGGTCGGCGCGTTTATTGGAGCTCCGCTCGGCGCGGCGGCGCTGATCCTGGCGACCGTGGCTGCTGGACGCATCCGCCGCGGATTGGATCGAGGCGCTCCTTGGGTCGCCACCGCTGCGGGACTCGGCCTGGCGGCTGTCGTGGTGGGCATCTTGCTGAACGTGGAGGAATTGCTCCTGGCCACCTGACCCCAGCCGTCGGCGCAGGTAGCAGCCTGGGTTCGCCGCTGGTGGGCGGCCGCCTTTGGTCCGCCATGATGCGACAGTGGCCAAGGTAGCCTTACGCGGCAAGAGGACCGGCACGGCCCCGCCGAACCGCTGGCGCCCTAGGATGCTGTCATAGCCCACGCCCGGTGGGCGAATCACTTGGGGCTACCCGGTGGGCGCGGCAAACAGACAAAAGGATGGAGCGCCAATGAAGATCGCGATCAAATACTCCGGGCTGATTCTTGAGCCGGATGGTCTGGTGGGCGGACATGACGCGGGCGCCACACTGGTGCGGCGGCTGCTGCGCGTGTTCCCGGGCGCTGAGTTGATTGCGCCGCAGGTCCACCGCTATCCCGACTTCGACGTGCTGCCACTGGAGATGGTCGATGGCGACACCACCGTGGTCATCAACATGGACGTGACCGATTCGACCGCGGTCTGGATGACCCTCAAAGACAACACCGATCAGCCCAAGTTGATGAACTTCATGTGGTGGAACTGGACTCGCTACCACTCCACCGTGGAGCTGTCCACGCTGTCACTGTCTGCTGCGCTGTTCCCCACCTTTGCCAATTCAGAGCGGACCGCCAAGGCCCTCCAAGAGTACGTCCGGCGTTGGACGGTGCCGCCGCTGGCGGAGCGGGCCCGCATCGCCTGGGTCAACTTGGGCATCCGGTTGGAGCATCTCCAGGAACGCCACGAGCCAGACCGCCCAGTGGTGCTATACCCGGCCATCTACATGTCGGAAAGAAAGCAACCCCAGGTATTCATCGACGTGGTTTCCAAGGTCGCCAAGAAGACACCCATCCGGGCGGTGGCCCGCCTGGTGGAACAACACCTGGTGTCCAGGCCGGCCATGGCCCTGTCACGAAACAAATGGGCCTGGGTCGGTCCGCTGACTCCCCACCGCTACCAGTATTGGGAGGCGCTGTCCTCCACCACCGCATTTCTGGCCACAGCCCGTGAGGAAACCTACGGCTTGGAGTACATCGAAGCTCTGCTGGCTGGGGCAATTGGTGTGCTGCCGGATCATGACTGGGCGCGCGCCATCGTGCCCGAAAGCTATCCGTTCTTCTACCGGACCCCGGCCGAAGCGGAGGCCATGCTGTTGCGGGCGGTCACCGAAACCGAAGCCTGCCGCCAGGAAATGGACCAGGCGGCCGGCGGTTCGCTGGTGGAGTGGCTCAAACAGCATCACAACGAGGACGTTTTTGAGCATTCAATTGCCGAGCAAGTGCGCCGCTGGTTCGGCGATTTCTGACGGTCCGCCATGCGCCCCGCCCCCGTTCTAGCCGCCATCTTGGCGGCTGGGCTGACGTTTGGGTTGGGTGTGGGCGCCGCGCTGAGCCATCTTGGGCCGACTGCCCTGGCGTCCGATGCCGCCGGGCCGGCCGCTGACCAGGCCTCGCCTTCGCATGGCAAGGGGGCGCCACCAGATGTACCAACTGAGTTGACCGCCACCTTGGCGTTTGGCGGGGACATGTTGATTCACATGCCGGTGGCCAACTCCGCCCGGACCGGTTCTGGTTACGACTTCTCTCCGCTGCTGGCCGGCGTTGACCCGTGGATCGCCAACGCCGATTTGGCGATCTGCCAAATGGAAACCCCGGTCACGCCGCCGGGACAATCACCCAGCGGTTTCCCGATCTTTGCGGCTCCCCCAGAACTGGTGGCGGACATGGCCGAACAAGGCTGGGACGGTTGCACCACCGCTTCGAACCATTCGGTGGACAAGGGCTGGGCTGGGGTTGAAGCGACCATCGGGGCGTTGAAGGACGCCGGCATGGGCTATTCCGGTACGGCACTGAGCCAGGAGGATTCAAATCAGCCGCAGCTCTACCGGATCAGCCG
>JAIRTF010000300.1 GCA_031255075.1 Bifidobacteriaceae bacterium
CAGTGGAAACTGTCGACGCCAACCACCTGCGTCTGCGCAGCGGGCGCCAAAGCCAGGTGGTGCGGCTGCACCGACTCTCGGTGTTGACGCCATCGCGAGTACCGCCCAGCCCGGCGGAAGCGGGCCTGTTGGTGGCGCCAACGGCAACCCGGAAAGCCTTGGCCACAGCCACGGATAAGAACTGGAACATCGCCACGGACGCAGGGTTCTTCCGACTGCAGATAGGCGGTCGCATCATCGAATCGAGGCCACGTGGGGAAGTGAAGGCACGTAGGCAGCCCGGGCCTCCATCCTGGGCCATGTTCACGCTTGGCCGCAGAATCCTGACAGGGCCGCCCATGACCGGCGTGGCACTGGCTTCGGCGTCTGGCGCGTCACAGTCGCGTACCTCGCGCCTGGTGACACGGCTCGTCACAAAAGGACTGATTGAGCGAAGCGCAGGCGGCTACCGCCCAGTTGACTGGCGCGCCTTCCTTGATTGGTGGGTGTCTGCCTATCCGGGCCCAGGAGGCACGGTCAGCTATTGGGCATCGGCCGCTTCCGCTACTGACCAGGCGAGAGCCGCTGCGCTCGCACTTGGAAAGAATCGAGTCGCCATTTCCGCCGATCCAGCAGCGGACATTCTCGCACCGTGGCGGCGGCCAACCTTGACCGTGGCGTACGCCGAGCGGGGCGCGCCGCTCAAGGGCCACGGCTTTGTGGCCGTCGGCGGCGCCGGGGAAGCGACGTTGATCCTTCGCGCCCCCCGCGATCCTGGCGTGTGGTTACCCTCACCATGGCGCGTTGAGGATCTGCCGCTGGCAGATCCGATCCAAATCGTCTGGGACGTGGCCAACAGTCCCGGTGCTGATCGCGCCCAGGCCGTTGACCGCCTAGTTGAAGCCCTGCGGCACCGCCACCTACGAGACTGGCAAGAAGCTTCCGTGAGGTCTCCACAATGATCGAGCTCACCTCCGTCTCGCACGCGGAAGACTCCGGCTACCAAGCCATCAAAGACATAGCGCTGATCACACGGCAGGCCGGAATCGACTACCGGCTCATTGGCGGCCACATGGTGACCATGCTCGCGGCATACCAAGGGGTAACAGACCCGCCCGCCCGAGAGACCGCTGACGCTGATCTAGGAGCGTCTCTGTCAGCAATCTCCGATCCTGCTCTGCCGAAAACGCTCAGACAGCACGGCTACTCGCAGCCCGGGGCTTCGAATCGATTTGTTCGCGATTTGGGCAGCGGCCGGGAGGCCGTGATCGACATCCTCGGCCCCTCGTACACCAGCGCCCACAAGCCGAACCAGCACCATGGTGAGCTGTATATTGACGCGATCCCAGGACTGTCGTGGGCATTGAGTGCCGCACCCACGTTGATCAGATTCACTGCCACCCTGACAGTCGGGGAGAAGGTAGCAGCTGAAGTGCTGGTACCTGGGCCATTGCCGGCTTTGTGCCTCAAGCTCCATGCTTACCGCGCCCGCCGCGAAGCGAAGGACGTTCGCGACATCTGGCGCCTACTGGCGGTCTGCCACCAGGCCGGCATAGGGCCTGGGGACTGGTCCAATTCCACAGCCACAACCGCGCGCCAGATCCTCAACCAGTTGGCGGCTCTGGGGTCGAAGCCCCTGTCTTACCACTTCTCCGAGCGGAGGCTGCGGGCTGAGTTTCGCGCCTTGGCCCAAGCCGTGGCCGGCTGAGGAGACCGGAAGGCAAGACGCACTGGGGTAGCGGCAGGCGCGGCATCGGGGGCCGGGGGACGATGCCGCGGTGGCGGGTTCGGGCGTTTTGGGCGGGGTGGGAGGACGTATGCTGAACACGATCAATCCCTCGACAATTGCCAAAGGGGCGGAAGTGTCACAGGTGCCACCGCGTGTATGGAGCGGCCGAATCCGCGGTCTGCTGCACTCCTTGCGCGCGCTGGCGCCCACCACGGCGGACTACAAACTGGTACCCAAGACTTGGCGAACCGATATCACTGCCGGGATAACAGTGGGAATTGTGGCGCTGCCACTGGCTTTGGCATTTGGAGCCAGCGCCTTCGGGGAC
Organism: Bifidobacteriaceae bacterium; assembly: GCA_031255075.1. Taxonomy (GTDB): domain Bacteria; phylum Actinomycetota; class Actinomycetes; order Actinomycetales; family WQXJ01; genus JAIRTF01. The sequence continues at coordinate 2,037 of JAIRTF010000300.1, forward strand.
ACCAAAGGCGGCCCTGAAGCAGGATTAGTCACAGCCATTGTGGCCGGCCTGGTGGCGGCAGTGTTCGGCGGTTCAAATGTGCAAGTGTCCGGACCGACGGGCGCCATGGTGGTGGTGTTAGCGCCCGTCCTGGCGCTGCACGGGGCCGGCGTGCTGGGATTGCTCAGCATCATGGCGGGATTCATGGTGCTGGTGGCCGGCCTGTTCAAGCTGGGCCGCACAGTCAGCGCCATACCGTGGCCGGTCATCGAAGGATTCACCCACGGCATCGCCATCATCATTTTCTGCCAACAGGTGCCCGCGGCTGTTGGCGTATCAAGCGGCGGCCTGAGCCACAACGCACTGGTGGCTGCCGTCCAAGCCGTTTCGCGAGCTGATTGGGCCACCGCGTATTGGCCGCTGTTGGCGGCGATCGGTGTGGTGGTGTTCATGGCGGTGGGCAGCCGCATCAACCGCAAACTGCCATGGTCACTGCTGGGTTTGGTGGTCGTCTCGGGAATCTGGACCCTGGCCAAACTACCCGGCGAAGTGATTGGCAAGCTGCCGGGCGGGTTGCCCGCGCCGAGTCTGCCGGATCTCAGCTGGGAGATGATCGTAGAACTGTCCCCAGCCGCCGCCACGGTGGCCGTCCTGGCAGCCATCGAGTCGCTGTTGTCCGCGCGAGTGGCCGCACAGCACTCCGACACCGGGCGCATGGACCCAGACCGGGAATTGGTTGGGCAGGGCCTCGCCTCAATGGCAGCCGGTCTGTTCCGGGGAATGCCGGCCACTGGCGCCATAGCCCGCACGGCCGTCAACACTTCCAACGGTGCCAAGACCCGGCTGGCCGCCATTGTCCACGCCGTGGTGCTGCTCGGAATTGTGTCCTTCCCGTTCACCATCAAACTGGTCTCAACCATCCCCATGGCAGCCTTGGCGGGTGTTCTGCTGGTCACTGCCGTCCGAATGGTGCCATTTGCGACCGCCAAGACTCTGCTCACACTGACCCGTCAAGACGCGGTGCTGTTTGTGCTGACAGCCATCATCACAGTGTCCGTGGACCTGATCTACGCGGTAGCGATCGGCATTGTCGCAGCCGCCTTCTTTGCCCTGCGGGCCATGTCCCGGGCCGCCGGTGTGAGGCGTGTTCCCCTGCCGGGCGCCGTCCAAGACGGCGATGAACGAATTGCGCTCTACCGGATCGATGGGGCGCTGTTTTTCGCCGCGGCTGAGCGGGTTCTGACCAAGGTGGCCACCAAAGATGTCAGCGTGGTGATCCTGTCACTGTCATCAATCCAGATTATGGATTCGACCGGCGCCCAAGTCTTGGGTGATTTGGTGGTCAGCCTGGAACGCGCCAAGGTCACCGTGCTGATTGAGGGGATTCAGCCCAAGCACCTGGCCTTGGCCCGCGGCGGCGGCATCACCAAAGCTGTTCGTCACGTCAACCATGTGTTCACCGATGTCGCGCCGGCCATTGAACATGCCCGCAGCCATATTGCCCGCGAGGAAGCATGACCTACACCTACTGGGTGGAGCAATTGGAGGTAGACGAACTGCCGATCGAGGTGCGCGTCAAAGACGTCAAACGCGCCCGCCTGCGCATCACCACAGCCGGCAAGGTGTGGTTTTCGGTGCCGCCATCGATGGGCGCCCAGGGAGCGGTCGAGATGATGCGGAAGAACCGCGCCTGGATAGACACCCACCTGGCCGCCGTCAAAGCCGCCCAGTTGGCCCCGCTGACCTTGTGGGGATCACAGGTGCCCGATGCCGCGCTCCCCACCTCCGTAAACACGCTCTTCCGGGCGGAGCTCAGCCAAGCTTTGCAGGACCTCCAACCCCGTTGGCGCTACCTGGCCGGAGATCAACCGCTGCGGTTCAACTATCGCTGGATGGACACCCGGTGGGGCAGTTGCAACGCCTTTCGGCGCCGCATCACCATGAACCCGGCCCTGGCGGCCTTGGAACCCCGCTTCTTGGAGGAGGTTCTGGTTCACGAACTGGTGCACCTGACCCACCCGAATCACGGCCCTGGTTTCCGAGCGATGATGGATTCAACTCTGCCCAGCTGGGAACTCATCGCTGCCGATCTGCGCCGAATACGGCCAATGCCCAAACCGGCCCGCTGAACCCAGCCGCCCGCCTGAGCCCCGCCTGAGCCCCGCATTCCGGCTCCGCCACGCCGGCCGCCACTACTGGCCGTCCGCGCGAACTGCCACCGCGGCATCGGCCCCCGACCCAAGCACCTTGACCCATGCTGAGCCAGCCTTCGCCCCGGTGCGACTAGGCTGGGAGTCCGCGCGCCAGTAGCTCAGTGGATAGAGCACCGCTCTCCTAAAGCGGGTGTCGGGGGTTCGAATCCCCCCTGGCGCACGTTTTGGGTCGAGATCATGGAAAGTGCCTCTAAGCTGCACTATCAAGGGCCGGGAGTAGCATCGCGTCACGTCTGGAAGCAGCCAAACCGTTGACCACCGCTCTTTTGTGTCGAGGTTCGCATGGCCTAACCAACGCTGAATCTCAGAGGCCGTAAGACCGGGTACGTCGAGCAAACGCACACCAGTACGC
>JAIRTF010000127.1 GCA_031255075.1 Bifidobacteriaceae bacterium
GGTGGTGTTGGGAGTGGTGTGTTGGGTTTGGTGTGTTTGTTGTTGTTGGTGGGGGCTGTTGGTGTTCGCTGGTCCCGGCGTACTGTGTTGTCCCACGCCCACACCTGAACCCAAGCCCACACCCAAACCCAGCCTGGGCTAGGCGCCTTGGCGGGTCTTGGAGCGGCGGAAGGCCCAGGACGCAACGATCGCGAAGAAGATGCCAAGGCCGGCCAGCCAGGCGAAGGCGATGCCTACTTCGGCGGCAGATGGTTGGCTGAGCTGGGCGTCTCTGATGGCGTTGATGACAGAGGTCCTCACGAGGCAACCCGCGCACATATGTCGCCGAGTTGTGGGTATCTCAGCTGGCCCGGTCTCCTAATACGCCTCCGTCAGCGCATCGAATTCCTCGCCGGAGATCATCGGCCAGGGAGCCAGAGCGGCTCTGAGTGAGTCCAGGGTGCGCTGCTCCTCTTCGACGGCACAGTCCGCCATCACCTGCACCGCCGGTACCGGATCTTCCCAGGCCCACACCGCGTAGCAGCCGCCAGGGCGCGGCTTCCCGTACCACCAACGGCGAGCTCGGTCCTCCACACGTTCCAGGGGTACCCTGCGGACAAACAGAGAGACGGAGCCCATGAGTCTAGGTACGGCGGTTCCGCCGTTTGCGGGCCCGCGCGATTTGGCGACATCTGCTTCGGTGAGCAATGTCCAGGGCGCCATGGCTGCTTCAAGTGAGGTCAGGGCGGGAGCCGCATCTTGGGCGCAGTGGATCAACAGGATTTCGGTCAGTACCGCTGGAGAAGCGTTGCGCACGTCGAACGACTCAATGCCGGTGCACGGCTCGGACGCCAACCAGGCGCGGACGCGCTCTGCGGCGAGGTCTAGGGGCAGCCCGGAAACGTACAGAATTGTGCAGGGTTCCGCAGGTTGCTGGGCCAGCAAGTCGTCGACATCAATGCCGCTGAGGAGTTGCCAATCAGCGAAGGCGCGCCGGAGAGAGACACCGTATGGCTCCACATCTTCCAGATCACTGTCTATGTGAACTGCAGCGAGGCGCGTTTCGCCAATCTCCCACGGCTCGACGGAGCATTTGAGACTTGGCGCTGCCTGGGCCGTCCACCAGGCGTCGACGCGTTGCTTCACCTCTTCAAGTGGAACGCCATCGACATACACATCATCTTCGTAGTCATAGGACCCAACCACGGCAACAACTGTAGGACCTGCCTCTGCGGAGATAACGCTGCCTCGCTTCCTCTCATGTGAGGCCGCCTTGGAGCCTTTGGAGCTGCGTGCGAGCGGGGCTCCGACTGCCTTGGGTTGGCTCTTTGCCAACTGGTCGACAACGCGCGGACCAGATGTGTGGGTAGCGGTGGCGGCATCCTGTCTTGGGCTGGCGCTAATCTGAGAGCTGGCCTGATAGTGCTGATCTGTGCGCTGATCTTGGGCGGCTAGCAGTTGGTGACTCTTGGCGGCGGGTGATGCCGCGCGGTCGGTTAGTCCGGGGGGAACAGGGTGATGCCGTCGCCGTAGGCGGCGACAGCGCGGTCTGAGGTGAAAAGGGTTAGGTGGGTGGCCCGCGCCTGGACTATTAGCAGCCGGTCGAATGGGTCGTTGTGAAGGCGCGGCAGATCTGCCACCGCGGCGGCTTGGGCGCCGTCTATGACGAGTTCGCGCAGCCCGATTCGCAATGCCTCAGCCCGGGCTTCACGGGGGCGGACAGCGAAATCGGGCCGACCCAGCGCGGCTTTGATGGCGATTTCCCAGATGCTGGCGGCAGAGAACCAGATGCTGTTCGCATTCGACTCGATCAACGGGACGGCCCGACCAGGCAGTTTGGCGGGCTCATAGAGTGCCCACAACAGCAGATGGGTATCTAGCAGCCCTTTCACTCGGTGCCGCCGAACGCGGCCTCGATCTGAGCCTGGCCCATAGTGTCGAAATCATCAGGGATGTGCCCCTTGCCGCTGAGGCCGCCTAGCTGCCGGTGCCCTTCAGGCCGGAATGCGATCAACCGCGCGACGGGCTGCCCGGCGCGAGCGATCACAATGTCCTCGCCTGTTTCCACCTCGGCGATCAGGCGAGACAGTGTCGTCTTGGCCTGATGAACGTTGACGGTGCGCATGGCCTGCCTCCTTAGCTAACTTAGGCCAGTCTACCGCGCCCGATGCCGCGAAGGAAGGTGGGGCTAGAGCGGGAGGCGACCGCGCGGCATCGGCGGCGTCCGGGTTGAGGCCGCTCCGACGGGTCCCTAAATGGGCGGCTGGCAGCCGGGCGGGCTTACAGCTGGCGGGCCTTGGACCGGCGGAAGGCCCAGGACGCAATGATCGCGAAGAAGATGCCAAGTCCGGCCAGCCAGGCGAAGGCGACGCCCACCTGCCCAGCAGATGGCTGGCTGATTTGCGCGTCCCTGATGGCGTTGATGACAGGGGTCAGCGGCTGATGGTCAGCGAAGGCCCGCAGACCGGCCGGCATGGTTTCGACCGGCGCAAAGCCAGATGAGACAAACAGCAAGCCGATTACCGGATAGGAAAACACCGAGGCGCCCTCGGCAGTCTTCGCCAGGATTCCAAACGCCACGCCCATCGCGGAGAACGCCGCCACCGCGGCCAACAGCAGCGCAAATGTCAGGGCCCAGCCGGCGGCATCGGCCGTGGGGCGGTAGCCAATCGCCAAAGCCAACGCCAGCAGCACGCCAACCGACACGGCGTTCACAATGACCGAAGCCAACATGTGCCCACCCAGCAACGCGCTGTGGGCTATAGGCATGGTTCGCAAGCGGGTGAACATGCCGCCCGTGGCGTCATTGTTGACCCGAAAAGCGGTGTACGCAACGCCGGAGGCCACACACATCAGCAACACGACCGGCACCACAAAATCGACATAGCGAACCGGGCCCGTGTTCATGGCGCCACCCAGCACAAACACAAAAGCCAACAGGATCATCAACGGCATCACGAGGGCCGTCATGATGGTGTCAATGGATCGGACGTTGTGGGTCAACATCCGCCGTGCCAAGGTCCAAGTGTCACGGACGGCCCAAGTCG
>JAIRTF010000156.1 GCA_031255075.1 Bifidobacteriaceae bacterium
TTCTTGGAGAAAGTCATTCAGCCTGATCCCGGCATACTGCTTGAACAGCACCGCCACCCAGAAGGTCGGCATGGCATAGAACAGGAAGGCCACAAAGCTGGCCAAGTAGTCCAGGCTGGAATACTGCCGCAGCGCGGTCACCACGCCCATACCCACGCCCAGCACAATCCCCAAGATGACGGAGGTGGCCACCAACCGGACAGATACCGGAATGTAGCCGGTCATCAAGTTGGCCACCTGGGCGTCACCGCGCACAGTGGTACCCAACGATCCGTCACCCCACAGGTAGCCGATCACACCCCGGAACCAGGCCCCAAACCGCACCAGCACCGACTCGTCGAGCCGCAGCCGGGCGGTGCGCTCAGCTATCAGGTGGGCCTTGTTCGGATCAGAGGAGGTCGCCAGGTCCCGCAGTGGATTGGCTGTCAGCGCCACCAACAGATAGGTTGCGAACAGCGCACCGACCAACACCAAAACGCCAATCCCCAGCCGCCGGCCAATGAACCGAACCACGCTGCGCCCGCCCCGAGGCTTGGCTTTGGGCTTTGGAAGCCGCAGGGCGGGTGCTAGCTGCTGAGTCACGGTCGGTTCACCGTCACTTACCTACTTCTTGGCCGGCGGTTCCCAATTCCAGAACTCGGACAGGAACTGGGGGCTGATCGGGGACGGGTTCACGTTGGTCAACCGGTCGGAGGCATAGGCCGTCAAGCCGGCGGACTGGTACAACGGCAAACCGAAGGCGTTGGCCACCAGTTCCTTCTCCACGTCAATCAGCAACCGCTTCTGGGCTTCCGGGTCAAGCTCTCCGTAGAGATTCCGGTAGGCGGTGTCCACTGTTGCACTGGAGAAGTGCCCAAAGTTGTTTTGGCCACCGGTGATGTAGTTGGCGGAACCTTCGGAGACGGCCACGGAGGTTGTCACCCAAGCGAATGCGGCGACATCGTGATCCCCGGAACCCAGGCGCACGTCCCAATCCTCGCTAGAGGAGTCAACCACGTTGAATCCGGCCTGGGTGGCTGATTCGTGTGTCAGCTGGTAGATCCGGGTGCCGGTGGGGCTGGGACCAAACATCCAGCGGACATCGATCGGTGTGGTGACACCGACCTCTTCCAACAGCCGCTTGGCTCCTTCGATATCCACCTCGTCATAGGCTTTGAGGCCGTTGGCTTCGGACACCTCGTCATAACCGGACTGGCCTGGGAAGTACTCGAAGGAATCACGCGGCTCGGCGTCAGCGATGATTGGCCGGACTATCTTGTCCACGATCTCCGCCCGCGGCACGGTCTTCAAGAAGGCCTGGCGGACCTTCAAAGCCTTGTCCGCATCGCCACCGTAGGTGGCCGGGTCGAACGGGCCACCGTTGTCAAAGACCAGGTCAGCGTGGGCGTAGACGGCGGCGAAGCCGACTTTGGTGTTGACGCCCTTGTTCTCAAGGCTCTTCAACTTGCCAAAGATGTCCGGGTTGCCGGCCGTGTTCATCAGGTCCAGCTTGCCGTTCTCCATCTCGGTGGCGGCAGCGTTCGGGTCGGAGATGAACCGCAACACAATCTCACTGATCTTGGGCTTCGGCCCCCAGGTGTAGTCATCGTTGCGTTCCAGGGTGATGTATTCACCCTTGACAAACTTGGTCATCTTGTAGGCGCCGTTGGACAGGTACAGCGAGGCGTCATCCGGCAGGGAATCGAAGGCGAAGCCGTTGTTCCACGCCCGGGCGATCTTTGCCAAAGCCGTCTTGTCGTTGTCTTGGATCGCCTTGACCACGCCTTTGACTGCCTCTTGGGGGTCGTCAAGGCCTAGGGCCAGGCGGCCCACCACGTGGGTCGGAATTGTTGAACTCTGTACGGTGGCGTCCCAGTCAACGAACGGCTGGGAGTACACCAGGGTGATCTCCTTGAGATCCTCGGACAGCGTTGGCGTGTCCTTGATTAGGGCTTCTTGTTCGTCAAAGGCGTTGAAATAGACCTGGTCCTCGGCGGCGATGACGTTGCCTTGTTCGTCCGTGGCCTCTTCATCAGAAACAGTGTTGAAGTGGCCGGATACAGCCGCCCAGGTCAGCAGGCGGTCCGCGGCCGTGGTAGCCACCCCATCCGACCATTTGACATCCTGACCAATGGTCAGTTTGACGGTCAGTGGATCATCTGAGACCTTCTCAAAGTTGCCCGCATCCGGCAGCGACTGGCGGGTCAAGTCCTGGTCATAGTAGACAATGTTGGCCCTGGTCAAGTAGCGCAACTGGCTGTTGACCGCCATGTTGTGGGCACGGGTGTCCCCGTTCCAAGAGGTAGGCGATTCGCCGATGTTCACCGTGATAGACGTGACTTGGCCGTCACCATCCTGGTTCTCGTTGGCGCCAGGTGCGGCGCAGGCGGCCGTCACCACTAAGGCGCCCACGGCCAGGACTGCAAGAGCTGTGCGTTTCGTGTTCATGGTCCCCCTCCATGATTTGAGTAGTACTACGCAGCCATTGTAAGCACGCCCGAGACTCCCTCTTTGCACCCCCTTTACGATGCCGCGCCGCCAGCGAGGCCCGAGGCCCCCTCCAGGGATGGTGGTTGGTTTGGGTGCAAGGCGGAACGCCGGTTGGTGGGCCGTGCTGGGTGCTATTGCGGAGCAATGCCAGGGGCGTTGACCAGTTCGAATCCGGCGCGGAACGCCTGTTGGTGGGCCGTGCTGGATTCGAACCAGCGACCTCTTCCGTGTCAAGGAAGCGCGCTCCCCCTGCGCCAACGGCCCTAAAACCCACCTGGTGAGGTGGAGACGGGATTCGAACCCGCGTATACGGCTTTGCAGGCCGCTGCCTCGCCTCTCGGCCACTCCACCGAGTCGGTGGGTTCCGAGCGGATGACGGGATTCGAACCCGCGACCCTCACCTTGGCAAGGTGATGCTCTACCAACTGAGCCACATCCGCAACGGTGTGGCAACCCTTTTGGGGCTCTCCACACGCGATCTACGAGGCTACCGAAAATCCTGCCGAAGGTCCAACTAGCCACTCTAGGCGTGTAAACCTTGGCGCCGGCGGATGGGGCGGTTCGGCGGCTCCTTGCCTGCCGGTCAGGTGCGCAGCCCGCAACACGAGCACTCTTGATCTGGAATTTGGCGCCAGGCTCCGCGTCCTGGGTGCGGCGATTTGTGTGCCCTGGGCGGCGGCATCGGCTAGTATCTAGTCTCGCTGCCGCAAAGGCAGCGCTTGGGCCGTTGGCGCAGGGGGAGCGCGCTTCCTTCACACGGAAGAGGTCACTGGTTCGATCCCAGTACGGCCCACCTAGCGGTGTTCCTCCCTGCGATCGAACCGGTCTGCACTTTCTGGCATTGCTTCGCAATAGCGGCCCCAGTACGGCCCACCTAGCGGTGTTCTGTCCTGCGATCGAACTGGTCCATGTCTCCTGGCATTGCTTCGCAATAGCAGGCCCAGCATTCTGAACACATCCAGCCCGCAGTGGCCTTGGGTGTCAGCGCCTGCAATACGGGAGAACCGTTGGGGTGGTCGATGGCGTTAGGTCAGCAATGACCGTCCGCAATGCGGACTAGGGGGAGAGAAATCGCAGGCAGGGATTGGTGGCTTGTTAGCGTCAGCCATCGGCGCGGCCAGTTTTGGGGGAAGCACCGACACCTTTGATGACTCACCAGGAGATGAAACGTGCGGAACCACACCGGAAGAATCAGTAGAGCGCTGGCCATCGGCGGCGCGGCCGCAATCTTTGGCCTAGGGCTGTCCATCCCTGTGGCCACCAAAGCATTGGCGACCGATGTTTGCGACGCCGATGATCCAGCGTGTAGCGCAGTTGAGCCCCAAATCCCCAGTATCAACGAACAGCCAGCGGTGGAAGCCGGCCAAGAGTCCGCCCCAGAAGCTCCAGAGGCAGAAGCCCAAACCCCAACTATCAGCGAAGAAGAACCGCCAGCGGATGCCAGCGAAGATGATGTTGTCCTGCCGCCTGGAGGAGGCATCTTCCCGCCCTACTACTGCTCCGACAACCCGAACATCTGCACCTTCAACACCGGAGCGGAGATTCCGTCAGACTTCAGTTTCAGAGCCGGCTACCGGTTCATCTTCCCCAGTGGAACCATCACCTGGCCAGCTTCTGTGCCATTCGACGCATCAACAACCGACGGCCTGACCGTCCAGTCTGGCGGGACGCTGATCATTGAAGGAAACGCCACGTTCCCGGTGGCGGCGTCCACCAGCTCAGGACTCAACAGCGGAATTGATCCTGGTGCCACGCTGACGGTGAAGGGAACCTTGACCCTCAACAGCCGGCTTGGCGTCCTGGGTGTATTGCAAATAGCTGAAGGCTCAGACGCGGCACCGCCGGGAGCCCTCAATGTTCAGGACTTCGGCTCCGTGGTGGCGATGGCTGGGGGTCTGTTGAACAACCCGGCCGGCAACGTTACGGTGAGCGGCTATTTGACTGTCAATGCTGAAGGTGAGGTGCTGAACGGGGGGTCTATCCGGTCCAGCGGCTTCTTGACCAACAGTGGCAGGCTGACCAACACCGGGCTGCTGACCTCAAGTGGAAATCTGGCCAACCTGGACGGATCAGATGCGCCTGGAACACTGGTCAATAGCGGCACCATCAACTCCACGGCGGGCACGTTGTCCAACAGTGGGCTCATCCAGAACTCCGGTTCTTTGACCAGCTCAGGCCAGGCCCAAAACGGCGGGACCATCATCTCGACCGGTTCGCTGACCAACGCCGGCGGATTGTTCGTCAACGCCTTGGGTTCGTCACCTGATACCAAGGCTGGTGCGCTGTTGATCAAGGGTGGCACGGTGACCAACAACGCCGCGATCAACAATGTGGACGGCTACGTCTATTCGGCGGTGCCATTGCCGGAACAGACCGGCACCTTCCAACCTTCTGCTCAAGACCCAACCCATGGGGTGCTGTTCCGCGTGGCGGTGGCGGCGGAGCCGGATGAGGCGGACTGCACGGTGACCGGACAGCCCCAGTTCACCCCGGCGGACCCGGAAGGTGAAGAGTCGTATGTGGCGAACGGCGGCAAGTTGGAGTTGACCACCGAATGTGCTGATGCAGCCTGGAAACTTGGCCAATGGACGGTGGAGCCGTTGTCTGCCCCAGCGACCCAACCTCTATTGACGCCGTTGGCCGGGGAGATAGTTCAAGGGGAGACATCGCCCACGGTGGTG
>JAIRTF010000213.1 GCA_031255075.1 Bifidobacteriaceae bacterium
CACGATGGTACGTGCGATCAAGCAGCACGTAAGTGTTCAGCATATCTCCGATCCCGCCGGAGGCATGTTTTGCTGGGCAACTTTATCGTCAGAATCAGCGAACACGACCTCGATGCTTCCCGAAGCAGGCAAAGCTGGTGTGGCTTATGTTCCGGGAGAACACTTCTATTCGACGCCAACCGACCGGAGATCAATGCGGCTCTCGTACGTCACGAACGCTCCCGACGTCATTGAAGAGGGAGTCTGTCGTTTGGCGACCATTTTCGGCTAGCAGACCCCAGACAGCCAGGCGTGGCTAAGAAGCGGCGGGGTAAACGGCGGTTGGCAGGGCGGACAGGGCCTTGGCGGCCACCGCTTCGGGGGTCAGGCCGACCCGGCGGGCGATGGCGCTCCGGGTGGCCTGGGTGAAGAACTCCTTCGGCAGGCCACAGTTGACCACCGGCAAAGTCAAGCCCTCAGCGGCGATGGCGCGGGCGATAGCCTCCCCGGCCCCACCCGAGACCAGCCCATCCTCAACGGTTACGACCAGTTCGAAAGCCGCTGCCAGGCGCGGCAGCGCCGGGTTCACGGGATAGACCCACTGCGGGTCAATCACTTCGACGCCGACACCCTTGGCGGCCAATAATCCGGCTGCTTCGATCGCCGTGCCGGCCTCCGCGCCAATGGCTACGATCAGCACCGTCGGATGGGGGTGCCGCACCAGCACATCCATCCCGTGGGTCTGGCCAATAGTTGGCACCTCTTGGGGCACCGGGCCTTTCGGGTAACGCAAAACGGTAGGCGCGTCATCGACCGCTACGGCCCCAGCCAATTGGCGGCGCAAACGTTCGCCATCGCGGGGGGCAGCCAAACGCAAACCTGGCACCAGGCGGAACAGTGACATGTCCCACTGGCCGTTGTGGCTGGCCCCGTCGGTGCCGGTGATACCGGCCCGGTCCAACACAAAGGTCACGCCGGCTCGGTGCAAGGCGCAGTCCATCAACACCTGGTCAAAAGCCCGGTTCAAGAATGAGGCGTAAACCGCTACGACCGGATGGGCGCCGGCGTGGGCCAAACCGGCCGCCAAAGCGGCGGCGTGCTGTTCGGCAATGCCTACATCGAACACCCGGTCCGGGAATTCGGCCGCGAACGGCATCAAACCGACCGGTTCCAACATGGCGGCGGTAATGCCAACCAGCTTCGGGTTGGTCCGGGCCAAACGGACCAGTTCATCGGAGAAGACCGAGGTCCAGCCAAACCGGGACGGCAGCAACGGCAAACCGGTTTCCGGGTGGATGCGTTCCACCGAATGGAAACGGTCCGGTCCGTGATCTTCCGCGTGGGTGTAACCGCGGCCTTTTTCGGTGATGACATGGACCAGAACTGGCCGGCCGTAAGCCTTGGCCTGGGCCAACGCCCGCTCCACGGCCGGCTCATCATGGCCGTCAACCGCGCCAATGTATTTCAGACCCAAGTCCTCAAACATGGCTTGGGGGGCCACCACATCTTTGACGCCCTTCTTCAAACCGTGCAGAGCGCCGTAAATCAGCCGCCCAAACCGGCCATGACTGCGCAGTTGGCGTTTACCCCAGCCGAGGACCTTCTCATAGCGGGGCGTGGTTCGCAGGCCGGACAAATGCTGCGCCAGACCACCAATGGTGGGCGCGTAGGAACGGCCGTTGTCATTGATCACAACGATCAGCCGCCCCTGGCCGGTTTCGGCAATGTTGTTCAATGCTTCCCAGGCCATGCCGCCGGTCAAGGCGCCGTCCCCGACCACCACCACGGTGCAACGCTCTGGTTGGCCGGCTAGTTGGTGGCCGGCGGCGATCCCCGCAGCCCAGGACAGCCCGGCTGAAGCGTGCGTGTTTTCCAACACGTCGTGAACCGATTCGGCCTGGGAGGGGTAACCGCTAAGGCCACCTTCTTGGCGCAGACGTTCAAAGTCTTGGCGGCCGGTCAGAATTTTGTGGACATAGGCAATATGGCCTGTGTCGAACACCAAAGTGTCTTTGGGTGAGTTGAAAATGCGGTGCAAGGCGATGGTCAACTCGACCACACCCAGGTTGGGACCAAGGTGTCCGCCGGTCCGCGAGACCTTCTCCACCAAGAAGTCGCGAATGTCCGCGGCCAGGTCATCAACCTGTTCCGCGGGCAGCTTCTTAAGCTGCGCGGGGTTGGAGACTTTGGCCAGCACCGAGCCGGGGGTTTGCTTCCGGTGCACACCCAAGTCCTTGCGAGCAGGATTCAACGACGTAGGACCTTTCGCATGTCGAGTCACTCCAGTGTAGGGCGAGGCGGCGGCAAAACACACAACCGCCCCGCCCTCCAGAGCTTCGCTCTAAGCGAGGCTAGGGCCGCACCTCAGGCGGTCAGCTGCCTCAACACAAACTGGAGAATGCCACCGTTGCGGTAGTAGTCCGCCTCACCGGGTGTGTCGATCCGGACGACGGCATCGAACACCGTGACCTGACCGTTCGGATGGGTGGCGGTGACCTTGACTGTCTTCGGGGTGACGCCCGAATTGAGCTGGTCCACACCTTGGATGTCAAACACTTCCGACCCGTCCAGCCCAAGCGATTCAGCTGACTGCCCGGCCGGGAATTGCAGCGGCAGGACACCCATGCCGATCAGGTTGGAACGGTGGATGCGTTCAAACGATTCGGTGATGACAGCTTTGACGCCCAGCAGCAGCGTGCCCTTGGCGGCCCAGTCCCGGGAGGACCCGGTGCCGTATTCCTTGCCGCCCAGCACCACCAGTGGCACACCGGCGGCCTTGTAGGCCTCGGCGGCGTCGAAGATGGTGGTTTGGGTGCCGTCCAGGAAGTTCAGCGTGAAGCCACCGGCTACGTCCACCAACTGGTTGCGCAG
>JAIRTF010000290.1 GCA_031255075.1 Bifidobacteriaceae bacterium
GAGGGAATGGTGGCGGCCGAACTGGGCAAGCAATCGGGCTGGTCGCAGACCGCTTATCGCCTTCACCACTTCAGGGACTCGAACGGCCCCGAAGTGGACCTGATAGTTGAGTTGTCAGACGGACGGGTGATCGGCCTGGAAGTCAAGGCGGCTTCCTCTGTGGGGACCTCAGATTTCAAGGGTCTGCGCTACTTGCGAGATCGCCTCGGTGACCAATTCGCGGGCGGCGCCGTGCTGCACACCGGCAGCGACGCCATTCCGTGGGGCGGGGGATTGATGGCCCTGCCGGTGAGTTCGCTCTGGAGCCATACGGCTCAAGGCTAGGTGGCGTGGGTTAGGGCCCAGTGGTACATGGCTATGGCGGCGGCGGCGCCGGCGTTGATGGAACGGGTTGAGCCGTACTGGGTGATCTCATACAGGGCGGACGATGCCGCTCGGGCAGCCTCCGTCAGGCCGGGGCCTTCTTGGCCAAACAACAGCACGCAACGTTCTGGCAAGGTGGCCTTTTCCAGCGGCAGAGCGCCGGGCAAGTTGTCGATGGCGATGATGGGCACGTCAGCTGATCTGGCCCAGGCGGCGAAGGCGGCCACATCCGGATGGTGGGTGACATTCAAATACCGATCAGTCACCATGGCGCCGCGACGGTTCCAGCGCCGCCGCCCAACAATGTGCACACCGCGAACACCAAAAGCATTGGCGGTGCGCACAATAGCGCCAATGTTGAAATCATGTTCCCAGTTTTCAACCGCCACTTCCAGCGGCTGGGAGCGATCCGCCAAATCCTCACGAATTGCCTGGACGGACCAATACCGGTAACGGTCAATTACATTTCGGCGGTCGCCATCCCGCAACAATTCTGGATCATATTCGGGCCCATTGGGCCACACCCCTGGCCACGGAGGGACGCCAACGCTTTCTAGGTCTTCCTCTGATTCCGCCGCCCTGTTCGCTGCTTCAGGTCTACCGGCCGGGTCAAGCGGTCCGGCAGCCGAGCCACCCAGGTGCGGCACGGGAGGAGGGCTGGGCATAGCGGGCACTGTACCCTAAGCAGCGTGCTCGATTTGCCTACACAGCTCGCAGCCACCCTCCCAGACGTGCTAGCCCTGGGACCGGACTGGCTTGATCCGTCCAACCTCATCAGGTCCTTTGTTGACTGGCTAGGGCCCTGGTCTCTAGTCGGCGTATGTGCTGTGGTGTTCGCCGAGACAGGCCTGATGGTGGGATTCTTCCTGCCTGGCGATTCGCTGCTGTTCACCCTAGGAGTGTTCATTGGTACCGGGAGCGTACAGGTGCCCGCCTGGGTAGCGTGCCTGTCAATCGCGCTGTGCGCCGTGGCCGGAGACCAGACCGGCTACTGGATTGGCCGGGGCCTGGGTCCCAAGGTGTTCAACAAACCGGACTCACGCTTCTTCAAGCAAGAATACGTGGACCGGACCAAGACCTTCTTCGAGAAGTACGGCGGCCGCACGGTGGTCATAGCCCAATATGTGCCAATTGTGCGGACCTTCACACCAGTGGTGGCCGGCGTGGGCAAAATGAACTACCGGCATTTCGTCTCATTCAACATTATTGCGGCGTTCTCTTGGGGAATTATCCTGCCGCTGGCAGGCATTGGCCTAGGTCAATTCGAATGGGTTGGCGAGAACATTGACCTGATCATCATTCTGATTGTGCTGCTGTCCATCACCCCAATGGTGATTGAATACCTGCGGCACCGCTCCGCCAACAAGAAGCAAGCAGCCCAGAAGGTCGCCGCCCAAGCTGACTCCACCGAGGCAGCAGAGCCTGGCGAAGACTCCGCCGACCCACAGGAGATTCCAGCGCCGGCCGCAGAGGCCGGGTCAGGTCAAGTCTCCTAGATCATCCAAGTCAAACAGATAGAAGTAGGGCAGACCGCGCTCTTCGATTCGCTCCCTGGCGCCCGTGTTGCGATCCAAGACCACCGCCACCGCCATCACCTGAGCTCCGCCGGCTTCGAGCGCATCCACGGCGGTCAACACTGAACCACCGGTAGTGGAGGTGTCTTCGACCACTATGACCGGCCGGCCGGCGACATCGGGCCCCTCAATACGGCGCTGCAAACCATGAGTCTTGGCTTCCTTGCGGACCACGAAAGCGTCCAACAACCGGTTCTGCGCATGGGCTTGGTGGAGCATGGCTAGTGCCACCGGGTCCGCGCCCATGGTCAGACCGCCCACGGCCTGGTATTCACCACCGGCGGTCCAGCCCGTCTCACGTTCCAGGTGATCCAGCATGTTGGAACCCACCAACGGAGCGCCCACGGGGTGCAATGTGACGCGGCGCAAGTCGAAGTAGTAGTCAGCTTCTTTGCCGGAAGCCAATGTGACCCGGCCAGGCACCACCGCATGCCGCTTGATCAACTGCCTGAGGTGCTCGCGGGGGGTCAAGTCTTCAGCGGTCTGGCCTGATGACGGGGGGAGTGAGTTCATCAGCGGTCTTCCTCCCGGCTGAGCGCGCGGACAATGAATCGCGGCAGGAGGCGGGCCAACTGCCCAGCGATTCCGTACCGGAAGGACGGAGTGGACAAGACCGCTCCGCGGCGGACGTCAGCCAAAGCCCGGGAGACCACGTCGGAGGAGTCCAACCAGACAAAGGACGGGTAAGACAGGTAGTCCAAGCCAGCCCGGGCATGGAACTCGGTCCGGGTCAATCCCGGCAGGAGGGCCGTGGCGGTCACGCCGGTACCGTGGAGCTCAACGGCCAGCCCCTCCGTGAAGGTCTTCACCCAGGCTTTGTCAGCCGAATAGATGCCAGAGGTCAGATAGGCGGCCACCGAAGAGACGTTCAATATGGCGCCCCGGCCGCGTTCAACCATGGCCCGGGCCGCCGCATGCGACAGCACCATGACGGCGTGAATCATGACTTTCTCCATGGCGGTCAGGTCTTTGATGGAGGAGTCCAGAAACTGCTGCCTGAGTCCAAAACCAGCATTGTTGACCAGCAAGCCGACTGGGGCTTCGGTCTGACGCAAACGGGCCGTGACATGCCCCAAGTCCCGCTCTTTGCTCAGATCAGCTGGCAGGACCTCCACCCGGACTCCCGCCGCGGACCGGATCTTGGCGGCCAGTTGTTCCAGCCGTTCGGAATCGCGTGCCACCAATACGAGGTTGTGGCGAACAGTCGCTAGCTGCCAGGCGAATTCTTCGCCCAGACCGGCGCTCGCCCCCGTAATAAGTGCTGTTCCCATGGACTAAGACTACTTGGACGCCCCACGGCGGCGTTCGTCTGTCATGTCCCATCATTGCGACCGCCGCGAGTCCAGGACCACAACAGTGTCCCCAGCGGCAGACCTGCCCTCAGCTACGGCGCTACTCCCGTCCGCCGCCAGCCGGGGCGCGTGGGGGCACCGCGCGGCATCGGCCAAACGCCATAGGCTGGGGCCATGCGGATCGCGACCTGGAATGTGAACTCGCTGCGGGCGCGTCTGGAGCG
>JAIRTF010000004.1 GCA_031255075.1 Bifidobacteriaceae bacterium
GTACGGCAGGAAGAAGATGAACCGCAAGAAGCTCAGGCCGCGCACTTTGATTCGGGCAATGATGCCCGCCAACAACAGGGCGGTCAGCACCGGCAGAACGCAGGAGAAAACTATGAAGACCAGCGAAACGGTGCCCGATTGCCAGGTAGCTGGGTCCTTCAGGGCCCGGGCGTAGTTGGACCAGCCGGCAAAAGTCGGCGCTGATAGTCCGTTCCAGTTCAAGAATGAAAGCCTGATTGTTTCCCCAATGGGGAACAACACAAAGGCGGTGTAGAAGGCGAATCCAGGCAGGATCAGCAGGTACGGCCACGCTCCGGGGCGGTCTTGACCGCGGGATCTGCGGTCCGGCGGCCGCGGCTGGGTGGGCCGAGCGGGGCTGCTCGGCTTGACCCCAGCCGGGGCGGCGGACAATTTGACGGCCACGGCCAAGTCCTCACAAACTCGCGGGGCCAACTAGCTCGGGTTTGGCTACCCCGACGATTTGACGGGCCTCCTCAGGGCTGGCGATTTCCCGCCCCAAGGTCTGGGCCAGTTTGACGACCTCATCGACCAGTTCGGCGTTGCACCGTGAAGGTGTGCCATCCGGCAGATAGGGGTTGTCTTCCCAGCCGACGCGGACGTGGCCACCCATGCCCAGCGCCTGGGCCAAGATGCGCCACTGCTGGCCGGGGTCCATGACCGAACAGTTCCAGTTGGTGTCCTTCGGCAGGTGCCGGACCAGGTAGTCCAGGGCATCCGGCGTGGGCGGCGTCCAGGCGCCACCGGGCCAGCCCAAGAACAACGTGGTCCAGACCGGGTTGGCCAACAAGCCACGTTCGCGGATGTACTCAATGTTCCAGAAGGCGCCGGTGTAGAAGGATTCGACCTCCGGCTTGACATTGTGCTCCATGGCGGCCTTGCAGAAGGCTTCCAGTTCGGGCCGGGTGTGAACGGCGTACTGCTCGTTGGCGGGCAGCGACTTGTCCGGCCGGAAGTATTCGTCATGAACGTTGAAAGCGTAAGACATCATCTCGGGTTGCAAGCTCATCAGCTTGACCTTCTCTTCGAGGCGGGCGCTGGCGATGCCGAACTGCATGATCGCGTCGCGCTCGGAGCGGATCAACCGGGTTAGTTCCTGCCAGCCGCCGAAGTCTGTCTTCGACAGTTGTTTGCCGTCTTCTTGGACGGAGTCCTCAAGGTAATGGACGCCGTGGTGGTGCACTATGGCTGCGCCGGCGTCGATGGCGCCAATGTACTGCTTGGCCTGCGCGTTCACATCATCAATCGGGGGCATTCCTTTGAAGCCCGGGTATGACATAGAGCAGTCCACAGTAACGGTGATGATGACCTTATCCATCGGTTCTTCCACTTCTTTCTAATGCCCGCCCCGGCTGGGTAGCCGGGGCGGGCTGGTTGTGATCATTCGTATTCAGTTGTGATCTGGACCAACCGGGCGTCCTCTACCGGTTGGCCATGTATTCCTCCCAATCGGCCTGGACCATGGAGTTGTACTGCTGGGGTGTGATCTCCCCGAGCATCATCCGTTGGCACTCGGTACCCATCAGGTTGCCCATGCTCGGCGTGGGCCAGTCTTCCCAGGTGAACAGGCCGTCATCAGCGTTCAAGCGCTGATACTCGCTGATCATTTGGGCCAGTAGCGGGTCATCGACCTGGGCGTTGGCGCCCTCGATGGTGGCCGAGGGGCGGCCGGCGGCGATCTGCGCGTCGATGGCGTCCTGGCTGGTGGTCACATAGTCGATGAACCGGGCAGCGCAGTCCGGATACTTGGTCTTGGTTGAAATGGTGAACGGCAGGTTGTAGCCTCCCACCGCCCGGTGCTGGCCGTCCTCGGCGGCGGGCCAAAGCATGAAGCCGGCATCGTCACCGAGTCCGTTGCGGACGGCGCCCAAAGACCAGGTGCCGGTGATGAAGAACGGCGAATTGCCTTCGACAAACCGCGCGGTGGCGTCAGCCAGGGTCATGGCCATGGCATCAGAGTTGAAGTAGCCCTTCTTCCACCAGTCTGCCAAGTCGGTTGAACCCTTCAGGCGTCCGGGCGTGTCATAGGTGGTGCCGGGTGTGTTGAAGACCCAGGCGTTGATGGTTTCAGGTGTGTCATACCAGCCGTTGAACAGCGACAGGTTATGCAGCACAGTCCACTTTTCGGCATCGCCCAGGACAACTGGGTCCATGCCGGCGTTCTTGGCGGCCTCAATGGTCTCCATGAACTTGGCCTTGTCATCCAGGACCGCCGGGTCGGTGACGCCCAGATCCGCCAGCACCTTCTTGTTGTAGAAGACGCCCGCGTACTGAATCGCCTGGGGCACGGCCACCAGGCTGCCTTCGCCGAGGGTCTTGAAATCGTCAGTGAAGCGGTTGACCATCATGGCCGATTCGGGGAACTCATCAAACCAGCCGAAGAAGTCAGCGTAAGCATCCAGGTCCATGATCAAGCCGGCTTCCCACAGGGCGCCGTTGATGGACCAGCCTTCGTTGCCTTGCATCACGTCTGGCGGCTCATCGCCGGACATGACCAGACGGATTGTCTGTTGTGATGAAGCCCATTCCTTGGCTTGCAGGTCAATTTTGACCGTTGGGTTGGCTTCCTCGAACTTGGCGATGAGGTCTCTGAAGCCCTCACCGATGGTGTCAGAGGCTTCTGAGAAGCCAACCTTCAGGGTGATGTCGCCATATTGTTCGCACGAGTCGGAGACCTTGCGATCGTCAGCGTTGTTGTTGGTGTTGCCGCCGATGCCGCCAGTGGCGCAAGCGGTCATTGTCAGTCCGCAGACCGCGGTCAGGACCGCTGCCAACGGGCGAAGACGTGTTGCCATTGTTACCTCCTGTGTCGCTTCTTCGCGACGTGGGTAGCGATTTGATTTGTTGCGGCTCCAGCACCGGGTTATGCCTCCCAGCAACGGAGCTTGTTTACAGACTGTAGGCTAATTTGGCAGGCCAGTCAAATTCGCTTATAGTAGGGATGACCTGGTGAGTTGCGGCGGACGCAACGCCGTGACATAATCGTTATAATGGTCACCGAGCCGAAGGAGGAACACCGGTGAACAGCCACACAACCAGCCAAAGCGCTGCCATAACCAACCCCGAAACCACCATGCGGGCGGCGGTTTTGAAATCGATCCCGGCAGAGGTCCTAGAGATCCAACAAGTGCCCCGGCCGCGTCTGGAACGTCCAGATGACGTCATCCTCAAAGTTGAGGC
>JAIRTF010000047.1 GCA_031255075.1 Bifidobacteriaceae bacterium
GTCATCACCGACACGCCGATCGGCGCTTTCATGGTGCTCAAGACCGCCATCCCAGCAGTGGCCCATCCAGGTGATGTGGTGTCTTACCAGATTGACCTGGTTTCAACTGGTGCGGCACCGGTGGAGGTTGATCTGGTGGACTATCTGGCGTGGGTCTTGGATGATTCCGAAATTGTTGAAGAACCGCAGATCAATGAGGCGACCATTGATGTGGCTCATGCACGCAGATCGCCAATCATCGGAGTGATGGGGGAACTGGATTCCGGTTCGGAGGCCACCTTGGAGTACAAAGTGCGGGTCCCCGAGGACGCCGATGGCGATGACTTGATGGTCAATGTGGTGATCGAGCCGCTATCTGCCATGGCTCTGCCGGAAGAACGCCCCGAATGTGGCGCCTTTGCCGAAGGCAGTTGCACCACCACTCCGGTGATCTGGCCGGAAACCGCCCTACCCGTGACGGGAAGTGGTTCGGTCTGGCCGGTCACAACGGCAGCGCTGGTGGCGCTACTAGGCGGGTGCGGCTTCCTAGTGGCCAGACGAGTCAAGCTGCGCCACCGCTAAACCAAGGTAAGGAAGCGGGGCTGGTCCGCCGAAGAATTGCGGCGGACCAGCCCTCTGCTGGGCTATTGGCTTAGACCAGGGTTCCCCAGGCTGCCGGTGAGCGCAGTCCGCGGATCAAAGACGGCAAAGAGGCGGCGGTGACCAAGACCATCCCCAGTACGGTGACACCCAAAGGTGCCCACCAAACGGGTCCGTCAAAGCCGAGGGTCTGCGGCCAGCCAGGCGAACCGGGCACATTGGCCAATCCGAGTGCGGTACAGGTGCCCACCAAGGCGACTCCAGCCAAGGCCACGGCCGTGGCGGTGACCGCCAAGATGAAGGCTTCGAAGAACCCGGCGGCCAACACTTGGCGGGTGGTAGCTCCTGAAAGGCAGAGCACCCGGGCCTCATCAGTTCGGCTGCGCGAAGCCGCCAGCACGGTAAGGATCGCGCCTGTCAGACCCAACACCAGCGGCACAGCCGCCAGAATCACACCTGAAACATCGCGGGCCTCAACCCAACCGCGGCCGGCCGGGTCCAAAGAACTGCGGGCAAAGTAGATGGACAGAGCGCTACCAACCAGCAGAGCCCCGACCAGCACAACGTTGAATGCTTCCAGGGTCCGTCCGGCCTGATAGGCGGCCCCACGCCGCCCCAAGAACAGAGTTGGCAAGTGCCGTTCCGGGATGAACACCGTCCAGGCCCGGATCAAGAACGGACAGTACAGCGGCGCCGCCAGAGCAAAGAAGGCGGCCAGCAGCACAGCCATAGCGCCGGCGGAGATGGCCACCACGTTGGCGGCTTCTATTGGTCTGTAGGCGTAGCGTTCCAGCGAGGGCAGGGTGATGGCCAGCACGGCCGTCAAGATGGCCCCACCAGCAGCTATGAAACCGACAATGAAAGAACGGCGCCCATACTGATGCGGCATGTAAGGGCGTGGTTTGAGGGCTTCGATTGGTTCCACATCGCGGGCTACTTGGGAGCCGCGGGTTGAAGCGATCAAAGCCAAGCCCATGGTGATGATGGCAGCGCCAGTGATGGCGTGAATGTCGGTGTGGCCAACCAAGTCATGCCGACCAGAGGTGGCCCAAGCGATCAACTCAACCGCGAACGGGCTGATGGCCCAGCCCAACAGCGCACCCAGTACTGTGAAAATCGCGGCAATGCCCATCAACTGTTGGATGAAACCAGTTGAAGCGACCGACGGGTTGAGCCCGGCGATTGAGAAGTAGGCCGTCCGGCGGCGGGTCCGCAATGCTGTCTGGCGGATGGCCACCGCTGCGGTGGCCAGACCTGACAGCAATACCAACGCCAGCAGAGTGCCGTCGTATTGGTCCATCAAGCCGACCTCTTCTTCGGCAGCGGTCTCGGTTGCGGAACGCATCGAAAAGACCACCGTCAACATGGCAGAGGTGAGCGCCAGCAACGGCCCGGCGGCAACCCATAGCCGCAGGTTATGGGTCATCTCGCGGAAGGCAATCAGGTTCATTTAGAGCCCTTCCGGCGCTTGATTCTCAGCTTCTCGGTCTTGTTCTGGCCGCCCTTGGCGTCCGTTGTTGTGGTCTTGGCGCCGCCGCCATTCGGTGTGTCCCGTGCCGCGTCGGGCGCAGTCGCATCGGCGTCAGCCGGGGAATCATCCGGGTCCCCATCGGCGGCCGGCTGCGGCTTGGCGGGGGCATCGTTCCCTTCGGCGCCGGCGGCGGTCGGCTCCGAAGGCGGGTTCTGGGGCGCGGCATCGGCGGGGCTTTCGGCGGCGACCGGCACGGTGGCAGGAGGCGCTGGAGGGGGTGGGGGAGCGGCATCGGCCACCGGTGCGGCGGAGGCTTCAGCGTGCGCCAAGCGGCCGGCGGCGGACGTGTCCAGGGCTTTGAGGATCTGTTCGGGTGTGGGGTGCTCCAAGGCGGCACCCAACGATCCGTCCATGATGGTGATGACCCGGTCGGCCTCGGCTGCCAGGTACAGGTCGTGAGTCGCCAGCACTACGGCGCAGCCGCTCTCGGCCAACTTCTTGAGGGCTCCCAACACCAGCTCGGAATCCTCAACACCAAGGCGGCCAGTGGGCTCATCGGCAAAGGCAATCTTTGGGCTTTGGGTCAGCAGACGGGCTAAGGACACCCGCGCGGCCTGCGGCGGGGTCAACTGAGCCGGCAGTTTCGACGCCACATCCCGGGCCCCTAAACCCTCCAAGGTGCGCAATGCCAACTCCCGGTTGGACCAAGAAGCGCGAGCCGCCAACATGCCAGGCAACTCCACGTTTTGAAGGGCTGTGAGCGATGGCACCAAAGGCGGGTTGACCATCAGCAAGCCAACCGATTCCCGCAACATGGAGGCCAGAGTGGTGCGGGAGGCGCGGGCCAGATTGGTTTCCAACAACACGACGTGACCTTCGGTCACCGGTTCCAGGCCGGCCAGGCACCGCAGCAGCGTCGATTTGCCAGAGCCGGATGGCCCCACCAGCGCCACCATCTCTCCGGCGCGAACCGTCAGAGAAACGCCACTGAATACACGCAGCGGGTGTTTGGCACCGCGCATCCAGAACACCTTGGAGATGCGGTGGGCGCTGAGCAGCGTTGGGCCATGGGGGTGCGTCGCGGATTCCACGGCAACAAGGTTATATGGCCTGATAGCGTGGCCGCATGGAAGTCTATGGTCCGGGCGATTCGGCCAGGTGGGTCAAAGAGCATCCAAAGACTTCCAGCCGGACCGAATTCGAACGCGACCGGGCAAGGGTGCTCCATTCGGCGGCACTTCGGCGCCTGGGGGCAAAGACGCAGGTCAGAACGCCATGGCGGCGGATGGATCATGCTGTGGGCGATGATTTCATTCGCACCCGGCTGACGCATTCTTTGGAAGTGGCCCAGGTTGGCCGCGAGTTGGGAAAGCGGCTCGGTTGTGATCCAGATGTAGTGGATACGGCCTGTTTGGCTCACGATTTGGGACACCCGCCGTTTGGCCACAACGGCGAAAGAGCTCTGGCGGAGGCCGCTGCGGGGATCGGCGGATTTGAGGGCAACGCCCAGACCTTGCGGTTGCTGACTCGCCTGGAAGCGAAGGTCTACGGCGACGGCCGGTCGGTTGGTCTAAATCTGACCCGGGCCTGTTTGGACGCCACCATCAAGTATCCGTGGCGCCGCGGCGAAGGACCACCCGGCAGCCCGCCGGCCAAGTTTGGTGTCTACGGCCCAGAGGAGGAGGTCTTCGCTTGGGTCCGGGAGGGTGCCCGCCCAGGTGTGCGCAGCTTGGAAGCCCAAGTTATGGACCTGGCGGACGATGTCGCCTACTCGGTTCACGATGTAGAGGACGGCATTGTTGGTGGTTCGGTGCCGCCGGGGGCCTTAGGCGCCGCGCCGGAGTTGACCGCCGTGGCCGAGCTGGCCCGGCAACGCTATGGCGGTCTGCCGCTGGCAGATCTGATGGCAGCCGGTGAACGCTTGGTCGCGTTGGACTATTGGCCGCGGCGTTGGGATGGTTCAAGGCAGGCTTTGGCGGCACTCAAGAACATGACTTCTGAGTTGATTGGCCGTTTTGTCTTGGCCGCCCAGAACGCCACGCGCGAGTCCTTCGGGCCTGGCCGCCTGTCTCGCTATGCCGCTGACCTGGTAGTGCCGGAAGCGACCCTGGCGGAGATCGCGGTGCTCAAAGCTCTGGCGGCCGTGTTTGTGATGGAACCCCGGCTGAGCGACCCAATTTACGTAGGCCAGCGCACCATCCTCAAGGAGTTGTACGGCTATCTGCTGGAATCTGCCCCGGATTCACTGGAGCCAGAGTTCCGCCATGACTACGCCGAGGCCCCGGATGCTCAAGCCAAAGCCCGCATAGTGGTAGACCAAATCGCGTCCCTGACAGACTCTTCAGCCGTCCTCGAATACAACCGCTTCGCCGGCCGCAGCAGTCCGACGCTCTCTTAGCGCTCCGGGCCGGTTGAGGGGTCCGATTGAGGTTGGCTGCGGCGGGTGGTTCTGGCGGCGAAGGCCGCCAGTAGGTTGAGCACTGCTGGGGCCTCCCAGATTTGGTTGCGGCGTGCGGCTGTCATGGGTTTGACAATTCCGGCGCTCTCCAACGTCCTGGCGGCTGCGAGCGCTGTGGCATACGAGACGCCCAAACGGTCAACTACGTATTGGGCATTGATGACCGGTTGGGCGAACAACTCATCGGCCAGGCGGGCGGGGGTTGAGCCTGGACGCAACCCGGCCCGTGTGGCTTGTCTGGCGCGCAGATCGTTGATGTCCGTCAACAGGGAGCGTCCATGAGCCACGGCCAACATTGCCGAGCCGGCCAGTTGGCGGACCAACGAATCGACATCGCCCGAACGGTTGTCCTCAAGGGCTTGGAAGTAGTCCCCGGTGTCCGCCAGCAGCCCAGCAGAGATTGGAACGGTGGTCAGCACCGCCAAGATGCCTTCTGGGCTGACTTCGTCAATAGACAGGGCCGCCTCCATGGCCGCGACGTTGCCGGCGATCAACTCAGCGTTCCGTTTGGAACCGGTTCCCAGTACGGACAGCGCTATCTGGCGAGGGCTGGATGTGAGGTTCTCGATCTGCGAGGAGGATGCAGATTCAGACTGCAACAGCACTGCGGGCATCGGCACCGGAGATGTTGCAGTCTGGGCGTCGAAGCGGGCCATCTCAGCCGCCGCGGCCTCAGACAGGGTCGCGGTCTCTGGTGACAATACGGGCCTGGCCGTGGCAATGAATGGGGGCACTGCGGCCTGGTAGGGGCCTTCGGCGGCGGCCAGCGCCGCCCTTCCGAGCATGGATTCTGCCCAATGGCGATCCGCAAACCGCCACTCCAAGGCTTCCCAGGCCACCGGTGGCCAGTCTGCTTGGACGCTACCCACGGGTACTCCGATCGTTGAAACAGCGCTTCGGTCCCATTTTAGAAATCGCCCACTCCCAAAAATGACAAGCGTCGCCTGGATTGGAAAGATGACCAGCCACATCGGTCGAACGGGTTCGAGAGGCGGCGCCTCACCGCGACGCGAGGCGCCAAGTTGCTGAATCGAAAGCCCCGGGGTTGCCGGGCGGTCGCAAGAACACCTGCGCCTTCCTGTTGTCGCCGGGCGTAGAAATGCGCTCCGCTGGAAGTGTACACGGTTGACACTAGGCATACTATAGACACATGGACACTTTGGCGGAGCAGGTGACGACGCGCGAACTTCGCGCGCGAGTTTCAGATGTAGTGGGTCGGGCGATGTACGC
>JAIRTF010000082.1 GCA_031255075.1 Bifidobacteriaceae bacterium
GATGATGTCCAGGTTGCCTTCGGGGGATTCGGCGGTGCGGCCATAGGTACGGACGGCCTCTTCGGCATACCAGCGGAAGAACTCGGCGCCGTAACGAACCTCGCCTTTGGCGTCCGCCAACGGCTTGCCCATTTCCAAGGTGATGAGCGTGGCCAGCTCCGTCATGTGGGCCATGATCAGGTCAAAGGCCCGCCTCAGGGTTTCGCCGCGAACCCTGGACGGGGTGGCGGCCCACTGTTTGGCGGCGGCTGCGGCGGCATCGAGCGCCTTCAAACCGTCGGCTGGACCACCGGCGGCCACCGCGGTCAGAACTTCTTCGGTGGCGGGGTTGACCACCTCCACCTGCCGGCCAGATTCGGCAGGCACCCACCGCCCGCCAATCAGCAACGAAGTGGGGGCAAACGCCAACGCGTCCTTGGTCAATTCCAGGCTCATAATCCCTCCAGAGTCTTAGTCACACAGTTCGCGGCTGGCTTCAACCTTAACCGGAACCGCTGTATGGTCGGAAAACGCCTTCAATGTCAGGGCAGCTGGCCGGGACGAATCAGCCTCCGGGGGCTTACGCTTAAACAGTTCAAAGCCGCACCGGACGGGCCGACCCGTCTGTAACTCAGCAAGGAGCAACCATGTTTTCCGCTCACGTCGCGCCAACTGGCGGACCAAGCCTGCCGCAGGTGCGACGCCTGGTCACGGCTCTGCCTGGCCCGCAATCCGCTCACCTGATGGACCGGCTGCGGCGGAGTGTGCCCCGAGCCGTCTCCCGTCCCAACCTGCCGGTCTTCGCAGCCGCCGCCGGTGGCGGGGTAGTGGTTGATGTAGACGGCAATTCGCTGATTGACCTGGGCTCTGGGATTGCGGTGACCACCGTGGGCAACTCCCATCCGCGAGTGGTTCAGGCCGTCCAGGACCAGGTTTCCCACTTCACCCACACCTGCTTCATGGTGACGCCCTACCAGCAATATGTTGAACTGGCGGAGGCACTGGGGGGCCGCTATCCCGGCATTGCCGGCGAATCAGTGCGGGCTGCGTTCTTCAACTCCGGGGCTGAAGCGGTTGAGAACGCCGTCAAGATTGCCCGCACCGCGACCGGCCGCCAAGCCATTGTGACGTTGGACCATGCCTTCCACGGACGGACCAATCTGACCATGTCAATGACCGCCAAGGCCAACCCGTACAAGTCCGGCTTCGGGCCGTTCGCTGGTGAGATCTACCGCATGCCCGGGTCTTATCCGTTCCGCGATCATCTCTCCGGTGAAGAAGCCGCCCAGCGGATGATCACCCGGGTCCGTTCCCTGGTAGGGGACTACAACGTGGCCGCCGTGGTCCTGGAACCAATCCAAGGCGAAGGCGGCTTCATTGTGCCCGCCCCCGGGTTCATCCCGGCCCTGGCCGAATGGTGCGCCGAAACCGGAGCCATCATGGTGGTGGATGAAATCCAATCCGGCATTGGACGGACGGGGGATTTCTTCGCCATTGAGCACGAAAACTGCAGCCCGGACATGATCACCGTGGCCAAGGGCTTGGCCGGCGGCATGCCGCTGTCCGGCGTTGTAGGACGGGCCGATCTGATGGACGCACCCGGACCGGGCGGCATTGGTGGCACCTATGGCGGGAACCCGGCGGCCTGTGCTGCTGCCCTAGCTGTGTTGGAAGCCATCGAAGAAGAAGCGCTGTTGAGCCGCGCCCGCGAGATTGGCGCGCTGCTGGTATCCGGCTTGGAAGCGATTGACGATCCCCGGATCGGGGACATTCGCGGCCGTGGCGCCATGATTGCCATCGAGTTGGTTGACCCGGAAACCGGCGGCCCTGATTCGCCGTTGGCCAAGCAGATCGCCGAATACGCCATTGGCCATGGGGTCATCGTGTTGACCTGCGGCACCTTTGGCAACGTGCTGCGCTTCCTGCCGCCGCTGGCGATTTCCGATGACCTGCTGAAAGAAGCCATGAGTGTGCTGAAAGGCGCCTTCAGCGCCCTGTGACCGGCCACCAGATCCGCAGCTGCCGTCTCAGCGCCGGCGGCTAGCGGCGGACGTAGATGTCGTAGCGGATTCCGTCGCGGGCGGAGGTGGACACCTGTTCATAGCCGGTGGCCAACCCGGCGCTGACAAAGCCGCCGTTGATATCTACCACCAGTTCTGGGCGCGCCTGGCGAATTGCCTCGTTGATCTCCGCTGTGAAGGCGTCCGGCGCACCGCCATCGGTGGCCAGATATTGGAAGCGGGTGGCCGCCGTCCGGCCAGATTCAAGGTAAATCCAGCTTTCGTTGCCGTAGACCTGGACGGTGGCGCCGGGCTGGGAGTGGGTCTTGACCACGTCAGTGACCGCCTGCTGCGCCGGCAAGACTTTGTTGACCGCGCTGATCACGACCCGCACGCCAACATCCGCCAGATGAGGATAGACAGACCAAGCGACCATCGCAAACGTTGCTATGCAGGCCACCATCGAGCTTGTCAAACCGCCGCGCGCCATTGTCACCACAGCCCGCCAAACGAACGCCATGGGCAGCAGATAGCAGGGCACCAACAACATCAAATAGAACTCATAGACCCGACCCGGCAGCGAAACGCAGATCAGCAGGCTCATTAGGGCCGCCAGGTTGGCGCTGGTCAGAGCCGTAAGCTGGCCGCAGGTCAGTTTGCCACCAAGGAGGGCAATTTGGCCGATGCCGCGCTTGGGGTCGGCATCGCGACGGTGCTTGATAGCCCACACCAGAAGCGCTCCAGTCACCCCAACAGCCACCATCACCGTGAAATCGCCAAGCCAATCGGCCCCAACCCTGGCCGCCAGTTCGGCTGTTTTCCGCGAGGCGTACTCCGCGTTGAAAACAATCATTTGGTCGTAGCAAGCGCCGAGCGCTCCCTTGGAGGCCAACCAAATGACAATTGGCGCAATCACGGCGGCCGCACCAGCCACGAACCCACCCGCAGCCACGCCGAGGTCCAGCCAGCGGCGCTGAGCAATCAACATCACCACAATGGTCAGGCAGAACGCCGCCCACAGTGGAGCGGAGGTGATCTTCGCCGCGAACGCCAAAGCGAAGGTAGCCCCAAAACCGATCGAAGCGAGCCAACCCAGTTTTCCTTTGACGACGAATCGCACCAACAGGGCCAAGGCAAGCACCGCGAAAGGCAGAACGTACTCCTCTGGCCTGTTGCCGTAGTGAAGCTGATAGCCGACCTCCACTTCCATTGCCACAACGGCTATGCCCGCTGCCAGCGGACCAAACAGATCCCTGACCGTGGCATAGGCCAAGCTGGCCGCAACAAGTATGAACAGCCATTCGATCAGTGCCACGCCGGCCTTGCCGGCCAGCGCCTGACCAACAGCGTTGACCAGCATTATCAGCGGTCCCTTGTGTTCAAAGAAATCCACATAGGGGGTATCACCAGCCAGCAGGCGGCTGCCGTCATAGAAGTAGTTGGCCGAGTCAACACCTATCAGAGTGTCGCTCCAGGGCACCAGCGGGCTCTGGAACATCAACACCAGACCGACCAGTCCAAACAGGGCGTATGGGCCCCAAGCAGACCAATGCCTACGATCACGCGCCGCCGGTCGGTCTGAAGAACGTCCCGCGACCGACAAGCCCTTTTCAGTGCTCGGCGCGGCGGCGCCAGCCCCTTTCCCTGTATCGCTCACCCTGGCAGTCTAGTCAGGCGCCGAGCACGCCCCTCATACTCCACGTGGCCAATGGCTAGCGCCATGCGCCTCAGCGGGCTCTGGCGCGCAAGTGGGGATGGGCGTTCGCATGAGCGCCATAACTTTACGATCACGCAACACAACCGTTACATATCTGTGGTTGACTGCTGCCACTCGCAGTGCTGCGGGGACCATCACACTTGAATCGGCAACCCAACCGAAGGGCTCCACATGACGCTTCCAGTACTAGAGAACTACATCAACGGCGAACTCACTCCATCCGCTGGCCAAGCCACCGTTGAAGTGGTCAATCCGGCACTGGAAGAACCCGTCGCCCTGATGCCCGTGTCAACAGCCCAAGACGTTGACCGCGCCATGCTGGCCGCTGCTGAGGCGTTCAAGACCTGGGGCCACACCACACCAGGCGAACGGCAAGCCCTGCTCAACAAACTGGCCGATGCCATTGAAGCCAACGCTGACCAATTCGTGGAGATTCAGCGCCGCAACACTGGCCAGCCCAGGCCAGTAATCCGGGCTGACGAAGCCGGCGTGGCCGCAGATCACCTGAGGTTCTTCGCCGGAGCGGCACGGCTGTTGGAAGGAATCGGCGCCAGCGAATACGCCGAAGGCCTGACCTCTTACACCAGGCGAGAGCCGCTGGG
>JAIRTF010000242.1 GCA_031255075.1 Bifidobacteriaceae bacterium
ATGTCCCGCACCACCCGGATGGCCAGGTCAGGTTCACCCTTCAACAGGCTGGGAGCAGAAGCGGTGGCGGCTTTGGCTTGAATCTTGGCCCAGGAGGCGGCCAGGCGTTCCACATCTGCGGTCAGGTCCGCGTCGGAGCCGCCGGCGGCGGCGGTCCGCACAATCACGCCAGTGTCTTCGGGCACTATCTCTTTGAGCAGCTTCTTCAGCCGGCTCCGTTCAGCTTCCGGCAGTTTGCGGGAAATGCCAGTCATGCCGCCGCCCGGCACCAACACCAGGTAGCGGCCGGCCAAGGTGATCTGTGAGGTCAGCCGGGCGCCCTTGTGGCCAATCGGATCTTTGGTGACCTGCACCATGACCGAATCACCAGAGGCCAGGGCTTGTTCGATCCGCCGGGGTTGGCCTTCCAAGCCGGCGGCGTCCCAGTTGACCTCGCCGGCGTACAAAATGGCGTTGCGGCCTTTGCCAATGTCAACAAAGGCGGCCTCCATGGACGGCAACACGTTCTGAACGCGACCCAGGTAGACGTTGCCAACCATCGAATGCTGGGCGTGCCGGGCCACGTAGTGTTCCACCAACACGCCGTCTTCCAGGACAGCGATCTGGGTGTGGGCGTCGCGTTCACGCACCACCATGCGGCGGTCCACTTCTTCGCGGTGGGCTAGGAATTCGGCTTCGGTGATTTGGGTACGCCGCCGGCCCACTTCGCGGCTTTCCTTGCGCCGTTGGCGCTTGGCTTCCAGCCGGGTTGAGCCGCTTACGGCTGAAACGCCCTGGGAGTCCTCGCTGCCTTGGGTGTCCGTCTTGCGGCCGCTGCGAGCCCGGCGGCGGCGCCGTTTGGAGCCGGAGTCATCTTCCTCATCAGCTTGGCCGGCGGACTTGTCCGGGGCCGATGCCGCCGGTGCGGCTTTGGTCTCCGCCGGCGCCTCGGTCGGGGCGGTGGCGCGCCGCTTCTTGGCCGGTTTGGTGGCTTTCGGTTCAGCCGGTTCGGTTTCGGCCGGCTTGGGGGCTGGTTCTTCGCGGCGCCGGGGCGGTGGCGAGAGCGTCACCGGGGCTTGGAACAGCAGCGCGGTCATCGGTGGCCGGGCTGAAACCGGTGCCGCCGCGGCCGGATCAGCTGTGCTGGAGCTGGCTGGTTGGCTGGCTGTGGCTGGCTTTGAGCCCTTGGCCGTTCTGGAACTGCGGGTGGGCTTGGCGGGGTCAGTCTTGGAGCCGCCTGTTGCGGTGCCACTCGGCGCCGCCTCACTCGCTGATGGGCTGGACTGTTCGGCGGCGGGGGAGTCACCGGCTTTGGCGGCCTCGGCCGCCGCACCGGATTTCTTGGCACCGCCCGAGCTGGACCGTTTGCGACCGGTAGGGGCCTTGCCAGCCGGTTCGGTGGCTGCGTCGGCGCCGGTCGGTGCCGGTTGTTCCGCGGTCGCCGCGGGGGAATCGCCAGGCCCGGCGGTGGCATCGGCAGCCTTGCTGGGCCGTTTGGTGGGGGCTTTGGCGGTAGTGGTGGTCTTGCGGCGAGCCGTGCTCCGGGCACTGCCGCCGGTCTTCTGGCCGTGGGCGGCAATCGCGTCGCTCAGGTCAATCATCTGATCGATGGCCGCGGTATCGGGCGCCGATTGGGCTTTGGTGGCCCGCCGCGGGGCGCGCCGAGGGGTGGGAAGTTCAAGGTCGAATTGCGGTTGTTCGTCAGCCACTTAGAGTCTCCATGCGACGCCGGATCGCCACGCCTGGTCCAGCATTCGCCAGTTTGTGAACGGCCCCGCTTTTCAGCGTGGGCCGAGCAAGCCTGTCAGGTCACGATGCCTTAAGTCTTAGCCGGGAGAAGGGCTCTTCCACCGTTCCCGTCTCAACCGAATAGGTCCCTTGGGTCAGCCGAGTCGCACGAGGAGGTGCGGCAAGTTCGAGGCCAATCTGCTCAAGGACAGCTGCGACATCGCCCGGTCTCACGGCCGGCGTGGCGTGCCGCAAAACCGCATCAAGTATGGCACAGTGCCCACCCGCGCTTGTCTTCAACACACCTAAATGGCCAGATTGGGGGGCCAGCCGGTCATCTGGAGCGGGCCAGGCGGTTGCCGGTTGGACCGAATTTGCATCTTCGCCTAGGTCGCCTGGTGGTGCGGGGCGGACGGCTAGATTGACCAGCGAAGCCCGCACATCAACCTCCCGCGGCGGTTTGGCTTTGGCCCCCGGCGCCGGCGGTCCGCCACTGCGGCTCTGCACAATCCGGAACTGATCCAAACCCATCAAAGTGCGGACGGCGGCCTCAGTCTGGTCCCGGTCGGCGCCTGGCAGCTCAATCTGCCACTCGGAAGCGTTCAGAAGGTCGGCGAAACCGCGGCGCGCGGCATCGGGCACCACCACGGCGTCCAAGACCGGCAACTCGGCGGGCAGGTTGCCGTTCAACAACTCCAACGTCTGGGCGGCGCCAATGGCCGCGGTCAGCCGCAGGACCAGGTATTCCGCTTCGGAGGCGGCCCCGGTCGGTGCGGCGCCGATATATGACAGCCGCAGGTGCGGGGTGAAGCCGGCCGAATAGGCCACCGGCAGCTCAGCTCGGCGGACAGCCCGTTCAAAGGCCCTCTGTAGAACCCGGTGGGAGGCAAACCGCAGCGGCCCGCGTTTGCCGTAGCGGATGGCGACAGCTTGAACAGCTGGCGGCGGCGGGGGACCGGTGGGGGCCGGCCGGGCCCGGCTCACAGATCAGCCGCCAATTGGATTTCGGCGCCCAGGGTGGTGCAAACGCCACAGTCATAGCAGGAGGCCCAACGGCAATCAGACAGGCCGTC
The DNA here is from genome assembly GCA_031255075.1 of Bifidobacteriaceae bacterium. Taxonomy (GTDB): domain Bacteria; phylum Actinomycetota; class Actinomycetes; order Actinomycetales; family WQXJ01; genus JAIRTF01. The sequence goes on from JAIRTF010000242.1 coordinate 2,781, forward strand.
GCCGTCAATCGAAGCCGCCCAGTCATCCCACAGCCATTCGCGGTCCAGGCCGGAGTCGAGGTGATCCCAAGGCAACACTTCATCCCAATCCCGGCGCCGGGTGGTGTACCAAGCCAGTGACAAGCCTTGGGGCTCCAACACATCAGCGGCGGCCTGCTCCCAGCGGTCCATGTCGAGGTGCTCACGCCAACCATCAAAACGGGCGCCTTGGCGCCAGGCCCGCTCAATGACGGCCCCCACCCGGCGGTCCCCGCGGGCCAACAGCCCTTCCAACATGGCCGGCCGGCCCGGTGCTGAACGGATGGTGATAGCCCGTCCGCAGGCCCGGTCAGCCGCCACGGCCTGACGCAAAGCCGTCAGCCGAGCGTCAACCACTTCCGGTGGGCATTGCTCCGCCCACTGGAACGGAGTGTGCGGCTTGGGCACAAACGGGCCAATCGAAACTGTGCAGGCCACGTCCCGCCGCCCAGCGGCCTCCCGCCCGGCGGCCACTATGTCATGAGCCAGCCGGGCTATCTGGGTGACGTCCGCTTCCTCCTCAGTTGGCAGCCCGCACATGAAATACAACTTGACGGACCGCCATCCGCTGCCAAAGGCCGTCCGCACTGTGCGAATGATGTCTTCTTCGGAGACCTGTTTGTTGATGACTCGCCGCATCCGTTCGCTGCCGCCTTCCGGCGCGAAGGTCAGCCCGGGCCGGCGGCCGCCGCGGGTCAGCTGTTCGGCCAACTCCATGTTGAAGGCGTCAACCCTGGTTGACGGCAACGACAGCCCGGTCCTGGTGCCCTGGTATTCATCGGCCAAGGCGCGGGTGATCTGATCAATCTCGGAATGATCAGCTGAAGACAAGGACAGCAGCCCAACTTCGGCGAAGCCGGTCGTCTCCAAGGCCTGCCGGGCCATCTGGGTGACCGTCTCCGGGCTGCGTTCCCGCACTGGCCGGGTGATCATCCCGGCTTGGCAGAACCGGCAACTGCGCAGGCAGCCACGAAAGATTTCGACCGAGGCGCGTTCGTGGACGGTCTCCGCGAATGGCACCAGCGGCGCCTTCGGATAGGGCCAATTGTCAAGGTCCAGCACGGTTTTCTTGGTGGGCCGGGCCGGCACTTCCGGATCGGCCGGCGTGATAGCGGTGATCTGGCCGTTGTCCGGGCTGTAGCTGATCGCATAGAGGGCCGGCACGTAGACCAGGTCCCGCCGGGCCAGTTCCCGCAGCAACCCTGAGCGTCCGCCCGGCCGCCCATCCGTTTTCCATTGGCCGATGACGCTCGTGATCTCCCCGACAACTTCCTCGCCATCACCCAGGACGGCGCCGTCAATGAACTCGGCGATCGGTTCCGGGTTGAAAGCACAGTGGCCGCCCACCAGAACCAGGGGCGCGGCATCGTCCCTCTCATGGGTGTGCAAACCGATGCCGGCCAGCTCTAGGCAGGTCAACAAGTTGGTGTAGCCAAGTTCGGTGGTTAGCGACACGCCGATCACGTCAAATTGGCTGACCGGTCGGTGGGAATCAACTGTGAACCACTCCAGGTGGGCCTCGGTCATGGCGGCTTCCATGTCCGGCCAGGGGGCGTAGGCCCGTTCGGCCAGGGCGTCGGGGCGCTCGTTGAGGATCTCGTAGAGCATTTGGAGCCCTTGGTTGGGCAGGGCCACGGAGTAGGCGTCGGGGAAGGCTAAGCACCAACGAACGCGCTCGCCGCCCGTCCAAGACCAGTCTTTGGGGGTCGAGTTGACTTCCCCGCCGATGTACTGGACTGGGCCTTGGACCCGCTCCAGGAGTGGCTCCAGGGCCGGCCACAGGCTGGGTGGCTCACTGACCTTCGGATGGCTCATTTAGTACCTTTCACCTTGCGGAATTCTGCTAGGTAGTTCTACCCCAAGCCGGCAATTTTGGGGGCTCAAACGTGAAGAAGTTGGTAGAAATTGTGAAGGGCGTGGGACTTTGGTCCTACCAACATCGCGCCCTTGACAATACCGTGAATCAGGGCGTGAAGTGCCCAATCGCTTCCTGCGCTCAAAAACTACACACTTGATTCTGTCCGTTTCCAACCTCACTGCGGAGGTGCACGTGCAAACAGCACTCGATCTAGCCAGATGGCAGTTCGGCATTACCACTGTGTACCACTTCATCTTTGTCCCCTTGACCATCGGCTTGACACCGCTGGTCGCCTTGCTCCAGACCATCTGGTACAAGA
>JAIRTF010000301.1 GCA_031255075.1 Bifidobacteriaceae bacterium
TGCTGGGCGAACTGGGCACGGCCGGGCGGCTGTTGCGAATGCAATTCGAGGAACTGATCCTGGGGGTCAAAGAAGGCCGCCTGCTGCTGACTCGTGACTACGCCACATCCAACACCGAAGCTGAGGTCGAAGCGGACCTAGCCGCCTTGGCGGCTCTGCCGGCCGCCTCGCTGATTGAGCCGGAACCGGTGGCCCTGGCCATGGAGTTGGCCGCACCGGCCACCGATCCGGACAACCCGATCTCCCCTAGGGGCTACGCCCTGTTGGCCCGAGTCCCCGGGATGACCAATGCTCTAGCCAACGCCATAGTCGCCAAGTTCGGCTCTCTGCAGGCCATCTTGGGGGCTCCGCTCCAAGACCTGATTGGGGTCCATGGGTTGACACCGGTGCGCGCCCGGATCATCCGGGAGGGGCTCTCCCGGGTGGCAGAGACTGCCACCTTGGAACGATTCGTCTAAGGCCGCCGCCCTGACGGCCGCCGGTTGGTAACAGAGCAACCCTTTTCCCGGGGTCCGGAACAGGTGTCCCCACGTTATGGAAAGATCGGTCTATGGCGACATCGCTGCCCTCTGACCGGTATGGCGACCGGGAACTAAGTTGGCTGGCATTCAACCAACGGGTCCTTGAACTGGCTGAAGACAAGGGCCAGCCGCTGCTGGAACGGGTCCGCTTCCTGTCAATCTTCTCTTCCAACCTGGACGAGTTCTTCATGGTGCGGGTAGCCGGCCTGCAACGGCGGATGGATGCCGGCATGGCCGTGGTGGCGGCCTCTGGTTTGACGCCACGCCAACTGATGGACGCCATCCAGGCCCGCGCCCATGACCTGGTGGACCGCCAAGTGGCTTGTTTCCAGGACAAGATTCAGCCGGCATTGACCGCCCAAGGCATCACCTTGGTCCGGTGGGACCAACTCGAAGAACACGAACAGGACCGGCTGGGCAAGTTTTTCCGCAAACAGATCTACCCGGTGCTGACCCCCCTGGCGGTGGACCCGGCCCACCCCTTCCCCTACATCTCAGGCCTATCGCTCAACCTGGCGGTGATCCTGACAGATGACAAAGGCAAGACCAACTTCGCCAGGGTCAAAATCCCTGAGACGCTGCCTCGGTTCATCGCCGTGGACGCCAAAGGCAAGCCCCGCCAACCGGCCGTAGCAGATCTGGACAAAGGCCCAACCTCGTTTGTGCCGATCGAGGACGTGGTGGCCAACCACCTTGACGAGTTGTTCCCCGGCATGGAGATAGCCGGCGCCCACACCTTCCGGGTGACCCGCAACGAAGATGTCGAGGTTGAGGAGGATGACGCCGAAAACCTCCTCAAAGCCATGGAACGGGAACTGCTGCGCCGCCGGTTTGGCCCGCCGATCCGTCTGGAGGTGGCATCCGGCATCTCTGATCAGGCCCGTGCCCTGCTGATCCGTGGTCTGCAAATCACCGACAAAGAGGTCTTCGAAGCACCCGAGCCGCTGGACTACCGCGGGCTGGGAGTGATCGCTGATCTGGACCGGCCGGACCTGCTCTACCCGCCGTTTGTGCCCGGCACCCACCCCAAGTTGGCGGAAGTTGAAAGCTCTGAAGCGACCGACATCTTTGCCGCCATCAATGCCTCTGACCTGCTGCTGCACCATCCTTATGATTCGTTCTCCACCTCGGTGCAAACGTTCTTGGCCCAGGCCGCGGCCGACCCGGACGTGCTGACCATCAAACAGACCCTCTACCGAACCTCCGGTGACTCGCCGATTATCGATTCGTTGATCGATGCGGCCACCGCCGGCAAACAGGTGCTGGCCTTGGTGGAACTCAAAGCCCGGTTTGATGAGGAAGCCAACATCACCTGGGCCCGCAAACTGGAGGAAGCCGGCGTCCACGTGGTCTACGGCGTGATGGGGCTCAAGACCCACTGCAAGTTGATGCTGGTGGTGCGCTCCGAATCATCTGGCCTCAAACGCTATGTCCATGTCGGCACCGGCAACTACAACCCGAAGACCGCCCGCCTGTATGAGGACCTGGGCCTACTGACAGCTGATCCGGAAGTGGGCCAGGATGTCACCAGGTTGTTCAACCAGTTGTCCGGTTACGCCCCGGCCTCCACCTTCCAACGGCTGCTGGTGGCACCCACCTCGATTCGCTCCGGATTAATCGAACGGATCGACCGGGAGATCGCCAACCATCAGGCCGGTCACGAAGCCTGGGTTCGGATCAAGGTCAACTCCGTGGTCGACGAAGCCACCATTGACGCCCTCTACCGGGCATCCGGCGCCGGCGTGCCGGTGGACATGGTGGTGCGCGGCATCTGCGCCGTTCGTCCCGGCGTGCCCGAACTGTCAGAGAACGTCAGAGTGCGGTCCATTTTGGGCCGCTTCTTGGAGCACGCCCGGATCTACGCCTTCGCCAACGGCGGCGAACCAGACGTGCTGATCGGGTCAGCTGACCTGATGCACCGCAACCTGGACCGCCGGGTTGAAGCCCTGGTCAACTTGAAGGAACCAGAGCAGATAACAGAGTTGCTGGACATGTTGACGCTGTCGATGGACCCGTCAATCGCCGCCTGGGATCTTCAACCGAACGGCGAATGGGCAGCTCACCGTTGGGATTCGCAGGGCCAGCCGTTGGAAGACATCCAAAGCGCCTACATGGCCCGCCAGCGGCGGACAGGAGCGCGAGTCCGTTGAACCTGCCGACCCGCACCAAGCCGAAGCCCTCACACCGAGGGCGCCGCGAAGGCACAGTCGGGTTGGATGCGGCCGGCGCGGTGGTTTGGCGGGTCAAACGCGGACAGTTGGAAGTGTTGCTGGTTCACCGGCCGCGCTATGACGATTGGAGTTGGCCCAAAGGCAAACTCGAAGCCGGTGAGGATGTCATCAGCTGCGCCTGGCGCGAAGTGTTGGAGGAAACCGGCCGGCAGGTAGTTATCGGCCGGCCGCTGCCCAAGGTGTCCTATCCGCTGGCCAACGGCCAGATCAAAACAGTTTTCTACTGGTCGGCGCGGCTGGCCCGCGATTCTGACAACCCGGCATTGTGCGCCCGCGCCGCCGTGCCGATCGCCTCACGCCGGGAGATTGACCGGACCCGTTGGCTACCAGCCGATCAAGCCCTCAAACGTCTGACCCGGGCTACCGACCGGGTGCCGCTGCTAAAGCTGATCCACTACTTCCAAACCGACACGCTGGTGACCCGGCCGGTGGTGATAATTCGCCACGCCCAAGCCGCCCCGCGTGATGACTGGACCAAAGAGGACGGGCTGCGCCCATTGACCGCCGCCGGCGAAGCCCGTGCCCGCGCGGCCGTGCCATTGTTGGCCGCAGTAGGCGTGCGCCGGGTGATTTCTTCACCGTGGACACGCTGCCGGCAAACCGTCCGGCCGTTCGCCAACCGGGCCCGCCTGGCCCTTTCGACTTCCCGTTGGTTGACCGAAGCCGCTGCCAAAGATCACCCGGAGCGCGCCATCGGCCTGATGCGTCGCATCCTGGGCGGCGGACCGCCGGTGGTGATCTGCTCGCACCGACCGGTGCTGCCGTTGCTGCTGGATGTGATTGCCGAACGGGCCGCCGGGAAGGTCCACCGCTCCATCGCCGCCGGCCCGCTGGCCACCGGTGAGGCAGCCATAGCCCACACAGTGCGCCAGGCCAACGGCAAGATCAAGGTGGTGGCCATGGATCGGGTGCGCCCGCCGCTGCCGGCCAGGTTGGGCAAACACAAACCCGCCGCCTAGCCGCCGTTTGAATGCCCGCTGGCCGGTCGGTAGACGCCCGTCTAAAGGCTGCCGATGCCGCCGAAGACGCCGCCGTTGGACCGCTCCTCCGTGGATGCGTCCTGTTTGGGCGGCGGTTGGGGCCCAGGCGTGAAAGCCGCTCGCAGATTGGCTGAGACCAGCACCGATTCGGCGGTGACCAGCACACAGCCGGCCTCGCTGGGCTCGCACAGACGGGCCGCCAGGCTGACGCCACCAACGGCGATGGCCGTTGAATAGGCTTCGGCCACCAGTCCCGTGGCGGCGGTCACCGTCACCTGAAGCACCTCGCTGTGGGCCGGCCGGCCGGTGCGCGGGTCCCGGATGTGGCGGCCTTGTTGATCGAAGCCGGAGGTCGCCAGGGCCCCTTCGGTCAAGTTGATGGTGCCGAAGCTGACATTGGCGCCTTCGCCCGGAGACCGCAAGCCGATCCGCCAAGGACCACCGGCTGGCCGCCGGCCGAAGACTGAGACGCTGGAAACCCCCACGCTGGCGAAGCCGGCCACGGCACCCAGGCCGCGTGCCAATTCGATCAATTGGTCGGCTGCATACCCCTTGCCGATGGCGCCCAAGTCAACCGGCCGGTCCACTCGGGCCCGGCCGGCCGCTAGGTCAACTTCGACCAGGCCGGGCGAACCGGCGGCGCCTGGCCTTGGTTGTGGCGCCGGACCGGCGCCAGCCGTCGGATCGAACAGACCCTCCGTCGCTGATCGCAGTTCTATGGCGGCGGTCAGCACCGCCAGGGTGTGCTCCCCCACTGGTATCCAAGCGCCCGCAGAGCGGCTCAGACGGGAGATATCTGAATCCGGCCGGAAGCGAGACAGCTGCGCTTCGATCTGTTCAACCAGGTCGCGGGCTGCTGCCTCAGCCGCAGCCGGCGGGACGCCAACCGCCTGGAAGGCCACGGTGGTGCCCATGGCCGGGAAGCGGATCACTGCTCTGGGCTGGGGCTTTGGCCAGCTTCTTGGGATTCGACCAGCGCGTTGGTGGCGGCCGTCAGGAATTGCCGGTAGGCGATGGTCGCCCCAGAGACCACATCAACATCGGCCGGAACACCGGTTTCGAGCAGTTCGCGGGCGTAGACATCGAAAGCGGCGACCGCCTTCTGAGCGGCCTTGTAGGACTGCTGGTTGGCGATCTGCCCATCCGAATCCTTGCCGTAATCCTCGGCTTTGACCGAGCCGTTGGCTTGGACCACCACGAATTCGCTGGCCGTGATGCGCCCACCGGAGATGGTGATGGTGGCCCGTCCGAAGGCACCTTGTTCGTCCGGTTCGCTTTCGCCTTCGAAGACCCCATCCGTCAGCGGAATTGACGGGTCAAAGGGTGGGGCAGCGGGGCTGCAGGCGGCCAGCAGCCAAGCCGCCCCGGCCAGGGCCGTCAGGCCACCGGCGGACCGCGCAATCCGGTGCCGGTCAATCATCAGCGTCATCACCGGCCTCAGTTTCCGCTTCCTGACCGGCCGGCGAATCGCCCAGGAGCGCTGGAGTGGTGCCGCCGGTGTGGATAGTTTCGCGGACCATCCGGCCATGGTTCAGGGCGATTTCCCGGTCGCCTTGGGCGGCCACCATCGAATCGTGAGTGACCACCACCAAGGTGGTTCCCTCGGCATGCAACGTACGGAACAGGTCCAACACGATCTGCTCATTGGCGGCATCCAGGTTGCCGGTCGGCTCATCCGCCAGGATCAAAGCCGGGTAGTTGATTAAGGCCCGGGCAATGCAAACCCGTTGCTGTTCACCACCGGACAACTGGTTGGGCAGGTGGTGGGCGCGGTCTTCAAGACCCACCCGGGTCAGCGCCGCCAGGGCCTCTGATTCGTCTGGCATGGAGTGGTAGTACTGCGCCACCATCACGTTCTCCAGGGCTGTGAGGTGCGGAATCAGGTGGAACTTCTGGAAGATCAGGCCCACGGTGTTGCGTCTGATTTCGGCCAGATCGCGGCCCCGCAGGCCACTCAAGTCAACACCG
>JAIRTF010000310.1 GCA_031255075.1 Bifidobacteriaceae bacterium
CCTGAACCGAATTCGGTGATGGAATTGGCCATGGCGGCCGGTTTGGCGGCCGCCTCGTTGGCCCGCTCCAGGCGCTGTTCAGCCTCAGCCAATTGCCTGTAAGCTGCCTCGATTTGGCCGCCAACCCGCAGTTCAGCTTCGTTCTCCATGATGCCCAGCGCACCGGCTGACACATCGGAGCGGGCGGCGGAGGCCATCAGTTCGGAAATCCGGGCGGATCGGAAAGTCAACAGCGGTCCGCCCACAGCCACCACCATCAGGCAGACAAACAACGCCAGCCCGGCGGTTGGCAAGAACATGCCGACGGCCACGCTGGAGCCAACCACCAACACGCCGGCCACCAGCGTGGGAATGATTCCCCTGACTACCAGGTCGCCCACGTCGTCAATATCGGCCCCGACCCGGGCCAGCACGTCACCGCGTTTGAGGGCGGCTGTGGCCCGGCCGCCGCTGGCCGCCATCCGCTCATACAGCCGTACCCGCAGTTCGGTCATGCCGTTCAGCGCCACCCGGTGGGCGGTCAGCCGTTCAACATAACGTGACACGCCCCGGGTTACGCCGAAGGCGCGGACCCCCACTACGGCCACCTGAAGTGCCAGCACCGGCGGCATTTGGGCAGCCCGGACAATCAACCAAGCCGAAGCGCCGGCCAATGCGACCGATGCCGCCTGGGTCAGCGCCCCAAAGAACACTGCCGCCGCCAACTGGCCCAGCTTCAACCCGGTCAGTGACATAGCCCGCCGCAAAGCGTGCTTGACGGGCGGTGTTTGGTCCGCCGGCGTACGGGAATCGCTACCTGGCCCGGCCAATTCGGTGTAGCTGGTGGCGGGCGCGGCATCGGCCGCCGGGGCGGTGCTGGGCAAATCCGGGGCGCTCACCTGGCCACCTCCTCAAAGGCACTCGATTGGACGGCGATTGTCTGGTGGGCGCCGGTCAGCAAAGACGGCCGGTGGGCCACCATCAGCACGGTCTTGCCGCGCCGGTGCAGCTCATTGATGGAGGCCAACACCGCCGCTTCGGTGGCGGCGTCCAGGTGAGCGGTCGGCTCATCCAAGATGACCAGCTGGGCGTCTTCCAGGAAGGCTCGCGCCAAAGCCAGGCGTTGGCGTTGACCAACCGACAGGCCAACCCCGCCTTGGCCAATCCGGGTGGCCCAACCCTCCGGCAGCTCTTCCACCACCGAATCGAAGGCGGCGGCCCGGGCGGCGGCCTCAACCCCAGGAGTCAGTGCCGGTTCGGTTTCGTAAACGCCCAACAGGTTCTGCAGCACCGTGCCGGGCAACAACACTGGCCGTTGCGGCGCCCAAGCGATCTGCCGCCACAAGCCGGCCGGATCTATCTGGCGCAAATCGACAGGTTCGCCCTGTTTGGGGATAATCCAGACCTGGCCGGCGTCCGGTTCAATCAGCCCCAGCAGCACCGCCACGGCTGTCGATTTGCCGGCGCCGTTGGGCCCGGTGAGGGCCGCCAAAGCGCCCGGAGGTAAGTCAAAGCTGAGGTTGGCTGGCGCCTCATAGGCCCGGTCCGCCGCCCGCACCGAAACACCGTCAAAGCGGATGGTGGCGTGGGCCAAATCCGGTGCCGGGATAGTGCCTGCCACTGGGACGGGCAACTCCAACAAGTCAAAGGCCTTCTGGGAAGCGGCCACACCGTTGGCCGAAGCGTGGAAATGGGTGCCCATGCCGCGCAACGGCAGGAACACTTCTGGCGCAATCATGATGATGGCCAGCCCGTCCACCAGGTCCATCCGGCCGGCTTGGAGACGCAGACCAACCGCCACTGCCACCAACGCCACCGAAAGAGTGGCGATCAGCTCCAAGGCGGCACCGTTCAGAAAAGCAATCCGAACCGTGCCGAAGGTGGCCTGTTTGTGGGATTCGGATAGTTTGCGCACCCGGGCGGCCGGCCCCACTTCACGGCCCAGGGCCTTGAGCGTGGGCAGACCGGTGATCAGGTCCATCAACTGGGTGCCCAGCCGGGTCATGGTGCGCAGCCGCCGGGCCGAATAGGCTTCGGTCAGCCGTCCTATCAGCACCATGAAAACCGGGATCAGCGGAATGGTGAAGGTCATGATCAGGGCTGAAACCCAGTCCACGAAGAACGCCACCACCAGCAGAATGGGTGTGATGGTGGCAACCATCAGCAATTGCGGCAAGTAACGCGAGAAGTACGGATCCAAGGCGTCCAAGCCGCGGGTCACCAACTGGGCGGCGGTGGAGCGGCCCTCGTCGGCGGCGAATCGTGGCCCCAGTGCGGCCACCTGTTTGACCACTTGGCCTCGCAGTTGGGCAATGGTGTCCGTGGCGGCCCGGTGGGCGTAGCGTTCTTGGGCCCAAGCTGTCCCGATGCGCACCAGCACAATGACCGCTATGCCAATCAAACCGGCCCGGAACGCTCCCGGACCGAAGCTGCCATCAGAAGCCAGCGTGCCAACCAGCCGCGCCACGATGATCGCTTGGAACACCACCGCCACCGATATGATCACGCCCAAAATGGCTGTCAAAATGATGTACAAACGCGCTGGCCTGGCATATTTGATCAGCCTTGGATCGAACGGTTTCATGGTGGCCTGATCCTACATTGGCCTGCGGGTTCAGGCTTAACGCCACCCCAACATTGCACCTTTTCTGCACAGGTAGCCCTAACTTCCACCGGCCGGCGGCCACCCCGTTCGCTGCGGGCCGCCGTTTCCGAGCCGCCCGCGCCGGCCAGTTGCCTTTTGGCTAAGGTTTGAGTTGGCGCCCGGCCAGATCCGGCCCTAGGCGTCAACACCCCGCGGAAGAAGGTCGCCATGGTCACCAAGGACAACCAACACCCACCGACCAACGCCTCCGCCGCGCCACCCACCAGCGACAGGCAGCTCCCAGACTCCGTGGTGGACGATGCCGCCAGCCTCCCCAGTACCGCCCAGGTTGTGCGGGTCCCCCCACCACCTCCCGGGCCAGAACCGCGGCAGAACCAGGTCCCAGACCCGGATTTGGTTCATCCGCTGCCCGGTTACGACCTGACTTATGTCCGCCCAACTGTTAGCTTGCCGGGCATCGAGGTGGGCCCGTTCACCTACTTCGCCGGCGCCGATTTCCAAGATCACGTCACCAATCACGTCGGCTACCTGGGGGACCGCCTGATCATTGGCAAGTTCTGCCAGATCGCCATCGGTGTGGAGTTCGTGATGAACGGCGCCAACCATCAGATGAACGCCGCCACAACTTTCCCGTTCTATGCCTTTGGTGGCTGGGACCAGCAACCGCCGCCGTTGGACTGGTTGCCGTTCAAAGGCGACACCGTGGTCGGTAACGATGTCTGGATTGGCCAGCACGCCACCATCTTGCCTGGCGTTCAGGTGGCGGATGGCGCCTTGATCGGCGCCAACGCGGTGGTCGGCTCCGATGTGGAGCCGTACACCATTGTGGTGGGCAACCCGGCCCGCCCGCTGCGCCAACGCTTGGACCAAGACCTGATTGAACTGCTGCTAGAGCTCAAATGGTGGGATTTGCCAATAGCGCAGATCAACCGGCTGATACCAGTGTTGACCAGCCCAGACCTGGACATGGTCAGCCGCGAACTGCGCCGCGAACTGGCCACCAGACGGTCAACCAGCGGCTAGTCGGCTTCGGTGTGTTCGGTGTGGCCCTCGCGGGAGGCGGCGGCCGCCGCCGCGATCGAAGCTAGGGTGGCCTTGGCCTCTGGTGGGGTCTCTGAAACGACTGCGGCTGGGGTGGCGCCTCCGGCTGAACCGGTGGTTTCGGTGCCAACAGATTCGGCGGAATCGGCCGACTTCTTCTTATGCTTCTTGCCGCCGCGCTTGGACCGTTTGCCGTTGCCACCTGAATCAGCGGAGCCGTTCTGGCTGCCGGAGTTGGCAGAGCCACGGCGGTCAAACGGGTCGGTGTGAACAATAAAGCCACGGCCATTGCAGTAGGTGCAGGTCTCGGAGAAGGCCTCCACCAGCCCCTGGCCAACCCGCTTGCGGGTCATCTGAACCAAACCCAAAGACGTCACCTCTGCCACCTGGTGGCGGGTCCGGTCCCGGGACAAAGCCTCAACCAGGCGGCGTAACACCAGGTCACGGTTGGATTCGAGGACCATGTCAATGAAGTCGATGACAATAATCCCGCCAATATCCCGCAGGCGCAGTTGACGGACAATTTCTTCGGCGGCTTCCAAGTTGTTGCGGGTGACGGTTTCCTCCAGAGTGCCGCCGGCGCCGGTGAACTTGCCGGTGTTGACGTCAATGACGGTCATCGCCTCGGTGCGGTCAATGATCAGCGAACCGCCGGAGGGCAACCAGACTTTCCGGTCCATGCCCTTGGCCAGTTGTTCATCAATCCGGTCAGCTGCGAACACGTCCTCTGGGCCGGTCCACTTGATCAGCCGTTCACGCAGCTCCGGGGCCACCTCATCGAGGTATTCGGTGATCTCCCGCCAAGCCGACTTCCCGGAGACGGTCATCGAGGCGAAATCGGCGGAGAAGATGTCCCGCACCACCCGGATGGCCAGGTCAGGTTCGCCCTTCAACAGGCTGGGAGCAGAAGCGGTGGCGGCTTTGGCTTGAATCTTGTCCCAGGCGGCAGCCAGGCGTTCCACATCTGCGGTCAGGTCCGCGTCGGAGCC
>JAIRTF010000319.1 GCA_031255075.1 Bifidobacteriaceae bacterium
GGTGGTTCTGGCCAGCCCTGAAAGCACCGCCCAGACCTATCGCGGGGCCCTGCCTTGGCAAGCCGCGCGGTCATTGGCGCCGGCGCCGGCCGGTTGGGAGGCGGCTGGACTGGTACTGAAGCACAGCTGGCGGCAGGGCGGTGAGCTGTTGGCCCGGGCGGTGGACGTCAGAGACCAAATCCGGGCCGGGGCGGTGCCAAAGGCGGCGCGCCTGGCCCCTCAGCCGCCACCGGCCGAGGCGGCTGTTGTGCCTGGTGTGGTCCGGGCGGCCAAGGCGCCTTCACCAATGGAGGCGGCGGCCATCATGGCCCGGCGGTTGCGGGAAGCCCAACTGGTCCAGCGGTTGGAATGGCGGCAGATGGCAGTGCTGGCCCGCACCGGGGACCAAGTTGAACTGCTACGGGCCGCGCTGGCAGCCGCCGGCATTCCTGTTCACGTGCCGGGCGCCGAGGTGCTGGTGGTTGGTCAACCGGCTGTGGCGGCCCTGTTGGCGGCGGCGGAATGGGCGGTTGGCCGGCGGCCGATGACGCCAGCCATGGCCGCCTGGCTGCTGTGTTCGCCGCTGGGCGGATTCGATCCGGCCACGCTGCGGGCCGTCCGCCGGGCATTGGCGATGGCCGGGCCGCAGACTTCACCGGCTGACCAGTTGCTGGCGGAACTGCTGAATGGCCGCTGTTCGGAGGGCGGGCTGAGCGGCATCGAGCAACCGTGGGCGGAGCACTTGGGCCGGTTGCGGCAAGCGCTCGCCGCGGGGAAGGCCGCGGCGGTCAAGCACGGCGGCGCCGCCGATGTGCTGTGGGCAGTCTGGGACGCGGCCGGCTGGGCACCGGTGTGGCGGCGCGAAGCGTTGGCCGGCGGTGCTCGCGGCCAGCAGGCTGACCAAGCCCTGGACGCGATCCTGGCATTATTCGCCGCGGCTGAGCGCCACGACGCCCGCCACCCCGGATCAGGAGCCGGAGGGTTTCTGGCCGAAATCGACTCTCAGGAAGTGCCAGGCGACACGGTGGCACCGCACGCCCCAACCGGGGACCGAGTCACTTGTTCCACCGTGGCCAGTGCCGCCGGCCACGAATGGGAACTGGTCGCAATAGCCGGACTTGAGGAAGACACCTGGCCTGACCTGCGCCTGCGTGACACCCTGTTGGGTGCCGGCCAGCTGGCGGACCTGCTGGATGGCACCGGCGGGGACGTGTCCTGGCCGGAGCGGCGCCGCCGCATCCTTGAAGACGAGACCCGGCTGCTGCTGCTGGCCGTCACCCGGGCCAAAGCCGAAGTCCTGGCCGTGACGGTGGAAAACCTTGACGCCCAACCGTCCCGGTTTGTGCAACTGCTGGCCGGCGAGGACTGGAATGAGGCGCCGTCGGCTGCTTGGCTCCAGGCCATGCCCTTCGATCTGCGCGGCCTGGTGGCCGGTGCCCGGGCCAGCCTTGGCGGCCAATTCGGGGCGGTCGCGCCAGGCGAATCGCCGGCGCCCGGGGAATCGGAACAGGCAGCCGAGGTTCTGGCAGTGCTGGCATTGGCCGGCCTGCCAGGGGCTGATCCAACCGCCTGGCCAGGTCTGTTGCCGCCATCCAGCGATGAAAGTCTGTTTGCCGGCGCTCGGCGGCCGGTCTTCAGCCCCAGCGCCATTGGCGCGCTGGTCGAATGCCCCCTCAAATGGGCACTCAGCCGGCACGGCGGACAAACCGGCTCCACCGAAGCGGCCACCCTAGGCAGCCTGATCCACTGGCTGGCCGAAACCTATCCACTGGCCGGCACCGCAGAACTGATGGAGCACCTGGCCGAAGAATGGCCAAAGCTGGAACTGCCGGCCAACTATTCGCATTCACGCCTGCGCGCCAAAGCCGAACAAGCCGTCAACGCTTTGGGTGGCTACCAGCAAGCCAACGCTGACCGGTATGCCGCTTCCGAAGTCGAGATCTCATCACCCCGGCCGGGCGGCTCGGCGGCGGCAGACGCCCTGCCGGCCGGCCTGCGCGGGCGAATCGACCGGCTGGAGAAGGCCAGCCGGCCAGACGGCAGTCAGGCCTTCCAAGTGGTCGATTTCAAGACCAGCGCTTCGGCCATCACGGCCAAACAGGCCGAGAGCGATCCGCAACTCGGCGCCTACCAACTGGCTTTGGAAGCCGGCCTGGTGGACGGCTTTGAAGGCAGCGCCGGAGCCGAATTGGTCTACCTGGCAAGCAACACCAAACGTCCCTCAACCCGTCAGCAGGCGCCGCTGCGAGCCTCAGCCAATCCGGAGTGGATGGTCGAAGTGTTGGAAGGTTGCGTGGCGGCCAGCGCCCAACCAAGCTTCCGAGCGCAGGTCGGCAAACAGTGCCTGACCTGTTCGGTCAAGACCGCCTGCCCGGCCGTGGCCGAGGGTAAGCAGGTGACCGTATGACCGGCACCGTTGGTCCAGACCAGCTGGCCCATCTGTTGGATCCAGGCATCGAGCTGACCGCTGAACAAGCCGCGGTGATTGGCGCTCCGTTTGAATCCCGCCTGGTAGAAGCCGGGGCCGGCTCCGGTAAGACCCTGGTGATGGCTCTCAGAGTGGTCTATTTGGTGGTCAACCACTTGGCCTTGCCAGAGCAGATTCTGGGGCTGACCTTCACCCGAAAAGCCGCCGCTGAACTGGCTAGTCGTATTCGGCGGGCCCTGCGCGCAACCAGCGCCATTGGCCCCCAAGACATTGGCGGGGTGCCGACTGTCTCAACCTATGACGCCTATGCCGGTGGCCTGGTCAAGAACTATGGTCTGCGGCGCGGCTTCGATCCGGACGCGCGCCTGATTTCCGCCGCCGAAAGCTGGGCTCTGGCCTGTGAGGTGGTCGAGGGCTGGAACGGGCAGCTGCCCGGCGGCGAGGGTGGTGCCGAAGAGTTCGTCAGCCTGAATGTGGACGAACTGGCCAGACGCGTGCTGAAGATGGCCGAGGAACTGACCAACCACGGCGTCTCCTATGAGCAATTCGCTGATGAGGTTTCGCGCCTGAAAGCGGCCTGCGAACTGCCGGACAGCCCCACACCTGGCGGCCGCCGGGGGCGGCCACCAGCCCTCCCCGAAGCCCTCAAGTCCGGGCTGCCGGCCCTCGAAAAGCGTTTGGTGACCGCCCATTTGGCCGGCCGCTACCAGCAACTCAAAGCCGAACGCGGCCTGGTCAACTTCTTTGACCAGGCGGCCAGGGCGGCGCAGATCGCCAGCCAAGACCAAGACGCTCGCCAGTCTGAGTCAGAGCAGTTCAAAGCCGTGCTGTTGGACGAATTCCAAGACACCTCCACGCCCCAACTGGAACTGTTGGCGACCATCTTCCGCGGCACCCCAGTGATGGCGGTAGGGGACTCCAACCAGGCCATTTACGGTTGGCGAGGGGCTTCGGCGGCGGCCCTGGACCAGTTCCGAACCCGCTTCGCAACGGCCGGCCACGCGCCCAGCCCAGAGCCTGTGCCGCGCCTGACGCTGTCCCAAGCCCGCCGCAACGATCTGGCAATTCTGGACATTGCCAACCAACTGGTCCAACCGTTCCGCCAGGCAGCATCTGATGGCCAAGCCGCCGCTCCGGTGCTGCGGCCCCGGCCCGAGGCCGGGCAAGGAGTGGCCCAGGTGGCCTACCTGGCCGCCGAAGGTGAAGAAGCCCAAGCGGTGGCCGAGTTCATGAACACTCATTGGCAAGCCACCCTGGATAGCTCCGAACCCAGAACAGCGGCGGTCTTGGTCCGCAAGGGCGGCCAAATCGCAGCCATAGTCAAAGCCTTGGAAGCGGCCGGCCTTGAGTACCAGGTGATTGGGCGCGGCGGTTTGCTGGCCGCGCCGGAGGTGCGGGACGTGGTCTGCGCTTTGACGGCCAGCCAGGACCTGACCCGCGGCGATGCGTTCATGCGGCTGGCGGCCAGCCCCCGGTTCGCCATCGGCATCAGTGACCTTCAAGCATTGGACCGAATGCTGCGTTCACCGCACGGGCGGGGTGAACCGCATCCCGCCGAAGAAGTCTTCGCCCTGGACCGGCTAGACGCCCTGACCAACAGCACCGAACCACCCCCAGGGTTGAGCGCTGAGGGACTCAGACGGTTGCGGGGCTTGGGCGCCATGCTGCGCCGAATCCGCGGCGCCGCCCGCCATCTAGGTCTACCCGAACTGGTCATAGAGACCGAGCGCGTCCTGGGTCTGGACATTGACCTGCTGGCTCGCTTCGGGCCGGCCGGCCGGGCCCAGATTCTGCGCCTGGCCACCGAAGCGCACGGCTTTGGCCTGGGCCAAGACCGCCCGTCGGTGACGGCCTTCCTCAGCTGGTTGGAAGCCGAAGAAGACATTGGGAGCGGACTGGAACCAGCCGAAACCCCAGCTCCGGGCGGCGCCATCCAGGTGCTGACCATCCATGCCGCCAAAGGCCTCGAGTGGGACGTCGTGGCGGTGCCAGGTCTTGAAGAGGGCGGCTTGCCGGGCATCGAACCAACCAAAGGGCAATACCGGGCGCTCGGCTGGCTGTCTGACTCCAGACGGGCCGGCGCCAGCGGTGGACTGCCATGGGGTCTACGGCTCGACCGTGACTCCCTGCCAACAGCGGACCTGGGAGCCGTCAGCGACCGCAGTGGCCTGCGGGCCGCCTGCGAAGACCTGGTGACCAGAATGGGTCAACATTTCCTGGACGAGGACCGCCGAGTCGCCTACGTGGCGGCTACTCGCGCCAAGACTCATCTGCTGCTGAGCGGTCACTGGTCGCGGCCAGACCGACTCAAACTGGCGCCGCCGGGGCTGTTCATGGAGGAATTGGCTGAGGCCGGCCTGGTTGACAGGTCTACCTGGGCGCCCAAACCCGAGGATTCCGAAACACTGGAAGCACCTCCTTTAGGCGCAGGCCCCGAGCTTGACGTGCCGATCTGGCCGGAACCTGATCCGCTGGGAGGCCGCGCGCCGGAAGTCCGGGCCGGTGCCCAGGCGGTGATCGAGGCCATGGAGAGATTCGCCGCCGACGCCTCGGCTACCGCCGCTGCCTCGCCGCTATCCGCGCAGCCCGTTCCATCTGCCAAGACTTCGGGGGACCGCTCTGGCGGCATTCCACCGGTTCGCCAGACCGGTTCGGTCAGTCCGGTGGTAGCGATCAGTCTTTTGGAGGGGATCGGATCAGACCTGGCTCTGCAGGCCGCGGCTTTCCTCCGCCAGGCCGGCCAGGACCAGCGGACACCATCAGTCCAACTGGGCGGTCATCTGACAACCACCACGCTCAGCCACCTGTTGACCAACCCGGACAGTGCGGCCCTGGACCTGCGCCGGCCCATCCCGCACCAGCCTTCCCGTGGAGCATCGATCGGCCAAGAATTCCACCGGCTGGCGGCCCTGGACCTGGCCGCCAGAGGGCGGCTGGCCGGGGTCCAACTAACCCTGGACGAATCAGACCTGGCGCCGGTGCCAAGTGATTCGCAGTTGGCCGCCACCGTTCAAAAGCTACTTCAACGGTTCCGTGAGTCGCAGTGGATGACCAGCGCTTTCACGCCGCGTTCAGTTGAGGCGACCGTCGAATCGGTTCAACTTGGCCGTACTTTGATAGCCCGGATCGACGCCACGTTCACCGACTCGGCCGGGCGCATTGTGGTGGTCGATTGGAAGACCACCCGCTCCAACCGGGGTTCGGCTTGGCCGGTACACAGCGCCCAGGTGCGGCTCTACCAGGCCGCCTTGGCTCAAATGGAAGGCCAAGCACCCGAGGACATCATTGGTTTTGTCCACTACGTCTCAGAGAACCTGTCGGTCCCCGTCGCCTGGGAGCCGTTCCAGCCGTTGGCTTAGGATTCGTCGGCTTTGGGCAACGCGTCCCGGTCAATCCGTTCGGTCGGCGAAGCTTGGGAGGCACCGCGAATATCGGCCGGTGCCTCTGAATCATCTTTGAGGAAATCTGGCAGGTAGGCCTGAGTCATTTCCATCGAATCCGGCTCGGCCTGGGCGGGCTTGGCAACAGCGGCAGCAGGCTGGGCGGCGGGCGCATCCGGCGCCGAATCCGCAACTGGTTCCGGCTTGGCGGCACCTACAGGAGTCGGCGATTCATCCTGGCCAGCAGCCTCAGGCGAATCAGGCGCCGATTCACTGTTGGAGGCTTCTTCGCCGGCAGGTGCTTCTTCGCTCGGCGCGATGTCTTCGTTGGGCGGTAAGTCCGCTGGTGAGATGGCGGCCGTCTGCTCCATGTCGCTTTCGCCTTCTGGGCCCTTCCCCAAGACGGCCTCTTCCCAGCTTGGCGCCACGGCTCTGGGGCTGCCCCAGACACTGGCGCCATCAGGGGTGACCGGCTTGCGCACCAAACCGTCCACCTCAGCTGCCTCAGACATCCAAGCCGGCACTTCATCTTCGGACGGGCTGCCTGGCTCGGCTGCTTCGCCTTCGATCCGGTCAACCGAACCGGTCGAACGCAGGCG
>JAIRTF010000328.1 GCA_031255075.1 Bifidobacteriaceae bacterium
ATGGCTTGAGGGCGATTCCTCCAGCGGCCGGATCTGTGCGGCCGGCCGCGAACTGAAGTTCGGCGCGCTGGAAGACGTACCATCAGATCCCGGCCACTACGTAGCACCGGTCTACTCCAATTGCGCGGGGACCGCTGGTGTTGCCGTGAGGCTCGTCGAGACGGGCCACAACCTGGGGGTGCGGTCAGGCGATATGTCGTACTACGACAACTATCCCCGGGTGACGTTCAGGCCTCTCAAACAGATCGACCCGAGTCAATCCCAATTTGTGATTATGCCCACCAATGGCTTCGGAAAGGCCCGCGCTGTGGACCCTGATCCTGTGGAAGTATCGGTAGCTCCAAGAGACGCCAACGGCTCAATGATTCTTCAGCAGAACTACGAGACTGATCAAAGAGACTTCATCGAATGGTTGCCTTCCAACCCATCCAACTTGGACGCCGAGGTTTACGAGGAGTACTACTGGGGTGGGGGAGTCCGCTTCCCGGCGGGCGGCTTAGTCTCGGTGTCATCGACCGAGGAGGGTACGTTCTGCCCTGAAGTTGCCATCAAGAACTGGGACGGCTCGCCGGCCGGCACGTTGAGTTGCACCCAGGACCTGGTGTTTGTGGGCGACGTGTCTTGGCAGACTTCGCGCGCCTATGTCACTCAGACCCCCAACCAACCCGCCAACTACTGGTCGGAAGAGGTTGACCCCGCAGACTGGGGGACCCAAACCGTCACAGTTGCTCTCCGCGACGCCGAGGGCAACCCCGTCACGGGTATGGTGACGCCTATGGCCATGGAGGCCAGTAGTGATCCGTATCCTTCGTCCCTGTCCATCAGCGACGAAGGCGGCGATCAGTTCGAATGCGCCCAACCCCTGACTTCATTTGGGGGCTGCCCGGGTGGCATCTACACCCTCGATATCCATGCCGGCCGGCCGGGTATGCGACATTTCCAAGTCGGTGTGTATGAGAACTACTCCACCCATATCGTCCTCAACGGCGACCTGCCAGGCTCCACAACTCTGCTCTATGCACCTTTCACGGGCGAGGTTTCGCCCAGCGAATCGACCTTGGTGGTTAGCCCGTCATCCCCAGCGGACAACGCCGATGACCCGATGGATGAACCGAACGGCGTCCCGGCGGCTTTGGGCGCCGGGGAGTCCTACCAGGTGACAGTGACCGCCTGGGACTCAGGTCGCTACAACCGAGTGGGCAGCGTTCCGGTGTCGCTGAACCTGACCGGGGCTGAGTGCAGCGCCACGTTCTCCGACGGGAGCCAATCCATCGGCGGCAACACTTCCGCGATAGGCCGGCTGACTGAGACCGTCAGATCGGCCGCCGAAGGCAGCTGCCAGCTGACGGCCACTGTAGACGGCCAGACCGCGCCCGGCTCGCCGAAGGAGCTGAGTTGGGAGGGTGTTGAGATTTCCACCACCCATCCGCAGACTTGGTACACCGTCTCAGCCGAGGACGTGGTGGCGGACGATTCATCCGGCGGCCAGATCACAGTCCAGCTGTATTCGGCCGGTGGTGCGCCTGTCTCAGGTCAAGAGTGGCGTCTGCAAGTGAACCCACCAGAGGGCTCTGACCTGGATATCGGCGCTTTTGGGTCGATTGGTGACGGCCTCTACAGCGCGCCTTTCAAGGGCCGCAAAGCCGGCCAGTTCACCGGTGAGGTGTCGCTGAATGACGGCGGCGCCCTACAGCTCAAGCCGGGTGACGGTAACGCTGTGGCGACGCTGGTCCCGGGCGCGGCATCGGCCGCCGGATCCACTTTGACGTGGGTCACCCGTACCTCAGGTGCCACGGCCGATGCCGCCGACACCCACCGCTTCGAGGTTCAAGTTCGCGACCTGCGGGGCAACGACGTGCCCTTTGGCGAGGTGACGTTCGCAGCCACCTTGGCCGGCGACGACCCGGTGCCCGTCACCGTCCCAGCCAACGAGGATGGCTTGGCTGAATGGGGCTTCTCCAGCCGGGTGGCCGGCCAGCCCTGGACTGTCACCGCCACCATTGACGGCCTGCCGCTGGACGGCTCACCGCTGGAGGCGACCTTCCGGCCGGGGCGGCCCTCAGGGGAGCACTCCACTGTGGTGTCTCCAACAGTGGGCACGCCGGTGCTGGCCGATTCGACCATGTCGCACCGTTTTGAGGCTGAGGTCAAAGACGCTCAAGGCAACGCCGTGCCATGGGCGGTGGTGACCTTCACCGCGGCTCTCGATGGGCAGGCCAACAGCCCGGCTCCGATCAGGGCGGATGGCGAAGGCAACGCCGTGTTCAATCTGACAACCGACCGACCCGGCCTTTGGTCGGTCGCGGCCACGGTCAACGACGAGCCGCTAGACGGTTCGCCGGTCAGCGTGGAGTTTGCCCCAGTCGGCGCTGTGGCCGCCAAGTCCTACCTGATCGCGAGGGTCCCGAATGTGTCGATTGACCGCGAAGCCCAGGTCGCCGTCCGCACTATCAACGCCCTCAATCAGGCATTGGCCGGGCAGCGGGTCAGGTTCTATATCCCGCCCGACGTCCGGGCCAATGACGTTGTGGGACCAGGCTGGGTGGAGATCCAATCTGATTCCGACGGCCGGGCCATCCTTGAGCTGTTCTCAGACAAGGTCAACAGCGCCGAATCGCCGTACATGGTCCAGGCCTTTATTGCCGGCCAGCAAGTGATGGATGTCCGGGACTACGGGGAGTACAGGGTCATCCGAGCCGACGGCCAGGTACCGGTGGTGTTCCGGGTCGGCGAGCCATCGCCGAACACCACCGAGGTGACGTTCGCGGACATGGAAGAACTGCAATTGGGTGAGGGGAACCCCTTCAGCTTCGACGTGGCCGTCAAAGACAGGGCGGGAAATCCGGTGCCCTACGGGTACGTCTATTGGCGAGCCTACCTGCCTGGTGCCACCCAGCCGGTCTTGGATGGCTTCGGACAGGCCAATCCCGCCGGCGAACCAGTCCGATTCACCCCGCCGTTGCGGACGCCCGGCGAATACGAGTTCCGCCTCTACGTCGCAAGTTCTTGGGAGCAGCAGATAGTTGGCTCGCCGCGCTCCCTGACGGTGCGGCCCGGCCGGCCGAACGGTGACCGGTCGTTTCTGATCCAGCCAGTGCCCAACACCCAAGTGGCCAACGGTCACGACACCTTGGTGGTCGGCATGGCGGCGCGTGACTATTACGGCAACCCGGTAGAGGCCGGAAACACGGTCAATTTCCGGATCCCGGCCGGCTTGAAAGTCGGGGAAGTCAGCGGCGCCGCTGATGTCCCAGCGCTGACAGACGGCTCTGGGCTGGCTCAGGTCGAGGTCACATCCACGGAGCTGTGTCCGGAAACCAGCCCTTGTCAGATCGGCGGTTACGTAGGCGATCCGGCCTATGGGCCCAACTATGTCCGGAACGTCTACAACTCAGATGGCGACCAGATCTCCAATGGCGGGCGCGTCAACCTGGTCTTCACCCCCGGTGTAGCGGACGCCAGCCAGTCCTCGTTGGCTTGGCCAACCCGGAATGACCAGGTGCTGGCCAACGAATCGGACTCTCATCGGTTTGAGGTGACCGTCAAGGACGCAACGGGACACTTGGTGCCTGGGGCGCAGGTGATATTCGCCGTGGGACGCAGTGGTGCCTTGACAGAGCAGCCACCAGTCACCGCCAATAGCGAAGGTGTTGCCTTCTTCCAGTTCACGGCTGGAGACCCAGGGTTGTGGCTGGTCAGCGCCACGGTTGGCGGTCAGCCGTTGACCGCCACGCCGATCGAGGCGACATTCGGGCCAACGGTCGCTCCGACCGGTGCAAGCCGGCTGATTGAACCGGCCGCCGCAGTCACCGCCAACGGCTCGGACACCGCCCGGGTGTCGCTGCGGGCCATGGATGCCGACGGCGTAGCCATCGGCGGAGCTCAGGTGAAGTTCTGGGTGCCGGATGGGTTGATTGTTGACGGCGTTGGAGGAGACACCGTTGTGACCCGGGCCACGGACAGCCGCGGACTGGCCTGGATAGACGTCAAGACAACTGTCGCCAACGCACCGGATGAGGCGTACCTGATTCGGGCCGACTTGGAAACCGCCCAGGTGTTCCAAGTCTGGGATGCTGCTGAAGCCGAACAGGTCAGAACTGACGGTCTGGCCCGGGTGCGCTTCAAGCCTGGCTCGGTGGTGGCCGGGAAGTCTTCGGCGGTGTGGTTGACCGCTGATGAAACCATGTTGGCCAACGGCTCAGACAAGCACCGCTTTGAGGTCACCGCCCGCGACTCATTCGACAACCCAGTGCCCGGCACCTACGTCAATTGGACGCGCAGCGGCGGTGGTAGTGGCTACGGTGAGGTTGCCGGCAAGACCGATTCAAATGGCAAGATG
>JAIRTF010000105.1 GCA_031255075.1 Bifidobacteriaceae bacterium
GTAGGCGCCCTGATTGGCCTGCCTATGTTCTTCGAGGTTGGCCTAGTCCTGCTTATCCCGGTCATCCTGTTGGTCGTCAAGCGCTCCGGGCTGCCGCTGATGCGTGTGGCTATCCCGACTCTGGCCGGGTTGAGCACAATGCACGGGTTGGTGCCGCCGCACCCCGGTCCGCTAGCCGCCCTGGCCAACTTCGATAACGGCTACCTGGGCCTGAGCTTGTTGTTTGGCATACTGATCGCGAGCCCGACCGTGATTGTCTCCGGTCCCTTGTTCTCCATCCTGGCAGCTCGGTGGGTGCCCGTAGGAGTACCCGCGTCGATGAACGCGCTGATCGGTTCCGCAACCGGGGACGGCTTTGGTGACGAGGATTCCGCCGATGCCGCCACGAAGCGCGCGCGGCCGTCGTTCGGTGCGGCGGTGACCTGTGTGTTGCTGCCGGTGGTGCTGATGCTGGCCAACGCGATCTATGAGATCGCCAATCCGGTGCCGGCCGGGAGCGAGGACAGCAGCTGGATGGGGACCGTGCTTGGGTTTGTTGGCAGGCCGACTGTGGCGCTCGCGATTGCGCTGCTGGTTGGAATGGTGGTGCTGGGCCGTGGCGGCAAGATGCCTTGGTCCAAGGTCAACGACTCCGCGGCTTCCGGGCTGCCCGCGATCGCCGGGATCATCCTGATTGTTGGTGCTGGTGGCGGCCTCAAGGGTGTGCTGGTGGACACTGGTATCGGTGATGTGATCGCGCGTTTCGTGGAGGACTCTGCCATCCCGATCACGCTGCTTGCCTGGGTGGTGGCCGTGATTGTGCGCATCGCGACCGGTTCCGCAACCGTTTCAATCGTGACCACAGCGGGGATTCTCGCGCCGGCCGCTGCCGGGCTAGGTAGCGTCCAGGTGTCGCTGCTGGTGCTGGCAATCGGTGCCGGATCGCTCTTCCTGTCCCATGTCAATGACGCCGGATTCTGGCTGGTCAAGGAGTACATGGGTGTTTCCGTGGGACAGAACTTCAAGACTTGGTCGCTGATGGAATGCATTTTGTCTGCGACCGCTCTCGTGTTTGTACTGATCGTCGACATATTTGTATGAGGAGTGAGTCATGGCTGATGACACTGACAAAGAAACCAAAGTAAGTACTGGTACGACCACCAAGGTGATGGGCGACCAGATCCGGATCGTGGTCTTCATGGGGGTCTCCGGATCCGGGAAAACCACCGCGGGCGCGCTCACGGCGGGCCGGTTGGGCTGGGATTTCGCAGAGGCGGATGACTTCCACCCTCAGGCCAACATCGCCAAGATGTCATCCGGGGTGCCTCTGACCGATGAGGACCGCCTGCCCTGGTTGCAGGATCTGCGCAAGTGGATCGACTCTGCGATCGCAGAGGGCAAGCGCGGGGTCATGACCTGCTCAGCACTGAAGCGGTCCTACCGGGACCTGTTGCGGGCGCCCGGGGTTGTGTTTGCGCACATGGCTGGTTCGCAGAAAACTGTCGAGTCGCGCCTGGGCGCGCGTCAGGGCCACTTCATGCCCGCCACCCTGCTGGCTTCCCAGTACCACGACCTGGAGGAATTCGGTCCGGACGAGGACTACGTCAGCGTTGACCTGGACCTGGGGCTGACACCAAGCCAGGAAGTTGACATGGTGATGGCCGCCTTGGGTCTGGCTGGGCAGACGAACATGACCATGGGCTTGGTCGGGCTGGGCAAGATGGGCGGCAACATGGCCGCCCGCCTACGCGACCGCGGCGTTGGCGTGGTGGGGTTCGATGTGGACCCGAAGTCTGGCCGGGATGTCGAATCGCTGCAGGAGTTGGTGGCCTCGTTGGCTGCGCCGCGCGTGGTCTGGACCATGGTGCCGGCCGGCGGCCCGACGGCCAAGCTGATCGAAGAGTTGCAGGATCTGCTGGAGCCAGGCGACCTGGTGATCGACGGCGGAAACTCGCCCTACCGGGATGACGCTGGTCATGCAGCGAGGCTGGCTGAGCGGGAGATCCATTTTGTCGACGCGGGTGTTTCTGGCGGCGTCTGGGGCCGCGAGAACGGTTACGCGTTGATGGTGGGCGGCGCAGCTGAGGATGTCGATCTGGCTATGCCCATTTTCAACGCTCTGACACCGGAGGGTGGCGGCTTTGTCCACGCGGGCCCGGTAGGAGCGGGGCACTACACGAAAATGGTGCACAACGGGATCGAGTACGGCATGATGCAGGCGCTGGGGGAGGGCTATGACATGCTCGGCGCATCTCGTCTTGTAACTGACCCTGATGCGGTCGTCGCATCGTGGCGTGAGGGCACTGTAGTCCGCTCGTGGCTGCTTGACCTGCTGGTTGAGGCCCTGGAGCAGAACCCCGGCTTGGCCGGCTACGCCGCCCAAGCCAATGACTCAGGGGAGGCGCGCTGGATGATTGAGAGCGCACTGGACCTGGGGGTGCCGCTCCCGGTCACCGCCGCGAGCCTCTACGCCCGCCAAACCTCGAAGCGCCCCGACAACCCGGCCATCCGGGTGGTCTCAGCACTGCGAGCCCAATTCGGCGGCCACCCGGTAGCCCGCACCTAACCCCAAACCCGGTGCCTGCGCGAACGGGAGGTGACCTGCGCCACCCGTCCGCGCGGCATCGGCCGCCTGACTTTGGCCGGTCTGCGGGCAGCTTCTGGTGGTGGTTAGGGGTGGGGAAGGGATGGTATGAGTTGGTGTGGTGCGCCTAGGGCGGCGTAGATGTTACGGGCTCTCGTGTCGCAGGTGATGAGGGTGAGGCTGTGTTCGCGGGCAGTGGCGGCGACGAGTCCGTCGTAGATTGAGCCGCCAACGATTCCGGTTGTGGCCAACTCTGTGAGTAGGGCGGCCTGGGTTTGAGGGGACAGGAAACGGGAACCTGGGAACTCGGTTTTGATTAGGTGGGCGGCGTTGGCTGCGGACAGGCGCTTGGGTGCGGGCAGGCGTGTCAGGACGGAGAAGGTTTCGAATTGGGCGTGTCCCGCCAGGCCGAGGTGGGCGTTGCCGACTGCGGCGCGAACGGCGGCGTGGAACTCGTGGTCCGGGTCGACAAGAGCGATTGCGGCGCTGGTGTCGAGCAGGAGGTCAGTCTTGGTCGGCAAGTCGGAGTTCCCTTATTGCATCGACTGTTGTGACTTGGCCGGTGGACGGCAGGAGCAGGTGACCGTCGCGTTCGACAGGTGCAGTGGCGGGAGACTCGATCCTGACCGAGGCGCCATCAAGGGTCACTTCGACTGGTCCGGGCACTAGCCCCACCTTGTCACGCAGAGACTTCGGGACTACCAGACGCCCAGCCAAATCAATGGTAGTTCGCATACCACAACACTACCATTCACTTGGTAAGCGCTGTGGTCACCAAGTCAAGGAATCGGCATTCGTCAAGCTCAACCGCCGCGTCGATCCGGGGGTGATGCGAGTTGGGGAAGAGCGGCCCTGGCGGGATTTGGGCTGGAGTCGGACGGTGCGGGTGGCCTACGCCACCGTCCGCGCGGCATCGGCCGCCTGACTTTGGCGTCCCTGCTGGCAGGCCGGGGAAATGGGTGGGGCCAATCCGAGCTAGATGTGGTCTGAGGCGGCAACCATTTGGTCCAAAGCAGTCTTGTTCCTGGCCACGAAAGCCGCTTCCAACTCCAACTGGACCTCAATGGCTGTAGCCAGGTAGTTGGTCTGCTCCCGGCAGTCGAAGTCCGCCAAGGCAATCCGAATCTCCTCCGGGGAGCCAACCAACTGCCGGTTCTGGTCCATCGTGAGAGGATCGGCCCCATTGGCCGCGGCGCCCAGTACCGATTTGGCGCCCTCGGTCTCTGCCAGTGCGAACGCCAGAGCCGGTGAGGGCGTTCGCATCCAGGCGATGGAGATCCCCTCAGCGGCCTGTTCAGACACGTCCACACCTTTGGTCAACATGCATGAGTGCCAGTCCTGGTTGAGAGACACAACCCGGCTGTCGAGGGCAACATCTACGTCCGTCACCTGCAGGAATTCGAAGATCAGCGAGCTGAAGGTTTCGGTGAACGCTGCGGTTGGGTCCTCGATATCCGCTTCGGGGTACTTGTCCCAAGATTTCCCACGGCAACCGATGCCTACCGGGTTGTAAGGGGTGGTGGTGACCCCGTCGAAGCCCATGAGGGCGATGTTGTAGGCGCTACGCGCTGTTTCACTCAGCGTTTCGTAGTACTCGCTGTTCTTGATTTCTCCGGGCGAAGACGGTGGAGCGCCCCATTGGGCGGGATCTAGCGGGCTCTGCAAACCGTATCCGTGTTGTTCGACCAACGTCCGGTCGCTGGGGAGGAGCGGCACAAAGATCTGGTCCTGTTCGAAGGATTGGGTGAAGTGCATCCCGTAGTCGACGGGCTCGGTTGGGTAGTAGTCAAACCCTTCGGCGGCCATGCATTCGGCAATGAGGGCCTCTGTCAGGCGGTGGCGTTCAGCGACTTCCGCCTGGAGAGCTTCTTCGTCGTAGCGGGGTCCGTCCAGGTAGGGGCCGTAGGCCGTGAAGGGCGTCTCTCCTTCGATCGGCGAAAGCGTCGACGCGGTAGGCGCTGTCGAGGGGATTTGGGTAGAAGAGGGCGCCGCGCTGTTCTCCGGGTTGGTGTGGCCGTCGTTGCTGCAGGCAACCACCAGCATGGCCAGGCCGCAGAAGCCTGCCAGGGTCAGCTTGACGCGGGCCGAGCGTGTCTTGGTGGGGTATTGGCGGGCGGAATCCTGGGGAGCCATTGGGGTCTCGCGATCCTTGCTAAGTCCACGGGCGGGGGTTTTGAGGCAAGCGTAGCGGACCAAGGCTGGTCTGCCACCCATGCCGGTGGCGCGGCATCGTGCACCGGAGAGCCCAAAAGGTGGGACGTTCAGAAGGTGAGACAGGGCGGGGGCTGGATGCGTGGCTGGCGGGGGCACGCGCACTATGGAGAGGCGCCAAGTGAGACGCAGATCACACTTGCGCCGACCGCAAACTTGAGTCGGCTAGACTCAAGTTAATTTGACAGCCGGGCACCTGGAACGCCAAACTTGAGTCGGCAAGACTCAACTTGGGAGCCGCAGGTGGCCAGCCGGGCCCAACTTTAGCCCACCCTCGGGTCCGGCTGGTCCCCTGTGGTTCCCAACTGGCGAACAAGCGCCCCTGGTCGGCCCAAGGCGAGCACAATCGCCGGGCAGGGTCAGGCCGCGGGCCAACACAGACATCGGAAGGAAACTGAAAGACATGGGAAAAGCAGTCGGGATTGACCTAGGCACAACCAACTCCGTGGTCGCAACACTTGAAGGCGGCGAACCGACGGTAATCGCCAACGCCGAAGGCCAACGCACCACACCATCAGTGGTGGCATTCACCAAGAGCGGCGAAATACTGGTCGGCGAAGTCGCCAAGCGGCAAGCCGTCACCAACGTTGACCGGACCATCAGCTCCGTCAAACGGCACATGGGCACAGACTGGTCCGTGACCATTGACGGCAAGAAGTACACCGCGCAGGAAATCTCCGCCCGGATCTTGTCCAAGCTCAAGACAGATGCCGAAGCCTACCTCGGCGAATCCGTCACCGACGCGGTCATCACCGTACCGGCCTATTTCAACGACGCCCAGCGCCAGGCCACCAAAGAAGCCGGTGAAATTGCCGGTCTGAAGGTGCTCCGAATCATCAACGAACCAACCGCCGCGGCCCTGGCCTACGGGCTTGACAAATCGACCAGCGATGAACTGATCCTGGTGTTCGACTTGGGCGGCGGCACCTTTGACGTGTCCCTGCTGGAAGTCGGCAAAGAAGAAGACGACTTCTCCACCATTCAGGTGCGCGCCACCAGCGGCGACAACCAACTCGGTGGCGATGACTGGGACGCCCGCATTGTGGACTTTCTGGTGGCCGAGGTCAAGAAGAACAACGGTGTGGACCTGTCCAAGGACAAGGTCGCCATGCAGCGTCTGAAGGAAGCGGCCGAACAAGCCAAGAAGGAGCTGTCCACCGCCACTTCCACCACCATCTCCATGCAGTACGTGTCCATGAATGAGAACGGCCCAATCCACCTGGACGTCAAGCTGACCCGGGCTCAGTTCGAAGAAATGACCAAGGACCTGCTGGCCCGCACCCGCAAGCCGTTCGAAGCGGTGATCGCAGACGCAGGCATCAAAGTTGACCAAATCAGCCATGTGATCCTGGTGGGTGGCTCAACCCGCATGCCGGCCGTAGCCCAGATGGTCAAGACTCTGACCGGCGGCCAAGAGCCGTCCAAGAGCGTCAACCCTGACGAAGTGGTCGCCATCGGCGCCGCCCTGCAGGCCGGCGTGATCATGGGTGAACGCAAAGACGTGCTGCTGATTGACGTCACGCCGCTGTCCTTGGGCATTGAAACCGAAGGCGGCCGGATGACCAATCTGATTGACCGCAACACCGCCATCCCGACCAAGCGGAGCGAGATCTTCTCCACCGCCCAAGACAACCAGCCCTCCGTGCTGATCCAGGTTTACCAGGGCGAACGGCCGATGGCGCGTGACAACAAGGCGCTTGGCACCTTTGAGTTGACCGGCATTGCACCGGCGCCACGCGGTGTTCCGCAGATCGAGGTCACCTTCGATATTGACGCCAACGGCATTGTGCACGTCTCCGCCAAGGACCGCGGCACCGGCAAGGAACAGTCCATGACCATCTCCGGTGGTTCGGCTCTGCCTAAGGAAGAGATCGACCGGATGATCAAGGACGCCGAAGAGCACGCCGCTGATGACAAGAAGCGGCGCGAAGAAGCCGACACCCGCAACTCCGCCGAACAGCTGGTCTACCAGACCGAAGCGCTGGTCAAGGACCTGGGCGACAAGCTGCCTGAAGACCTCAGGACAGAGGTTGATGAGCAGATCACCGCCGTGCGCGGCGCCCTGGAGGGCGATTCGATTGACGCCGTCCGCCAGGCCCAGCAGGACTTGATGACCGCCGCCCAAAAGATTGGCCAGTTGGTCCACGCCAATTCAGGCACGGCCGATGCCGCCGGCTCCGCCTCCGCAGGGGGTTCGGCTGCCGCAGGCTCTGGCGACGGCGCTGACGACATTGTTGACGCCGAGGTCATTGACGAGGATCAGGTATGACGTCTGAAGCCGCCAAGAAGGGAGGCGCCCGCGCTGCGAGCGCCTCCCCGAAGCGGGCTGCTCCCAGAGCCCGCGGGGAAGGTCCGAACCGTGGTTCGGGCTCGGCGGCTCAGAGGTCTGGGACTGGTCAAGGCCGCAACAAGGCCACAGGTCCAACTGCTTTGGATGATGTGGCTCAGCGGATGGACAACTTGGATGAAGATTTGGCGGTGGAACAGAACTTGGGTGTTGACCCGGATGATTTGACAGGTGAAGGCGGCCTGGAAACCAATTCCGAAGGCCGCCCGGTGATCCGCGACAACCGCAAGGTTGATCCGGTCAGCGGCCGGGCCCGCCAGGGCGCTGCCAGCGGTCGAAGCCCGCTCACTCCGGGCACGGTTGAGGCAGCCGCGCGGGCCATGGAAGACGAAGTGGTGGCGGCGGCTGAGTTGATCTCAACCCGTGAAGAGTTGGCCATCCGGACCGAGGATTTGCAGCGGTTGAGCGCCGAATACGCCAACTATCGCAAACGGGTTGACCGGGACCGTGATGTGGCCGGTGAACTGGCTAAAGCCGAGGTCTTGACAGCGTTGATCCCGGTGCTGGATGACATTGACGCCGCCCGCGGCGCGGGCGAACTGGACGGCCCGTTCAAGGCCGTCTCGGAGAAGCTTGAAGCAACTCTGGGCAAGTTCGGCATGGAACGCTACGGCGCGGAGGGGGAACCTTTCGATCCGACTATCCATGAAGCTCTACTCCACCAAACCGATCCGAAGGCAACCGAAGCCACCATTTCGGTGGTGCTCCAACCGGGCTACCGGATGGGGGAAAGGGTGTTGCGGGCTGCGCGGGTGGGCGTAGTCGATTCGGAAGGCTGAAATGGCTGGCCAGGACTGGTTCGACAAGGACTTCTACAAAACTCTGGGTGTGTCCAAGGACGCTGACGCTGGAGCCATCAAAAAGGCCTATCGGAAGCTGGCGCGCACCCTGCACCCGGATGCCAATCCTGGCGATTCGGCGGCAGAGGAGAAGTTCAAAGAGGTCTCAGAAGCCTATGCGGTGCTGTCTGACCCGGAACAACGCCAGCAATACGATTCGGTGCGAGCCATGGCCGGCGGTGGGGCCCGGTTCACCGCCGGACCAGGCGGTGCCGGCACGCAAGGCTTTGAGGACCTGTTCTCCGGTTTGTTCGGTGGCGCCCGTGCCGGCACGGGTGGCACCAGGGCGCGCTACTCCACCATGGGCGATGGCAGTTCCATCAGCCTGGAAGAGCTCCTTGGCTCATTCGGTGCCGGCGGTGGCACAGGTGGCGGAGGCCGTTTTGGTGGCTTTGGCGGCGGCCCGGCCGGGCCCATGCCTGGCGC
>JAIRTF010000112.1 GCA_031255075.1 Bifidobacteriaceae bacterium
GAATGACGACATCGTCCGCTAGGCTGGCTTCGTGCAGGACAGTATGTTGCTGCGCGCCATGACACCCGTTGTGACCGCCGCATTGGAAGACACGCGAATCGTGATGGTGGAGGGCGCCCGCCAAGTGGGTAAATCGACCCTGGCCGCACAAATCTGTGCCACCCAGGGCGGGGCGCATGTCACCTTGGACGATGACGTTGCGCGCGCGGCCGCGCGGCGCGACCCGGAGGCGTTCGTCACCCAGAACCGCGGCGGCCTGTTGGTGATCGACGAGGCCCAGCGCGTCCCGGAACTGTTCCTAGCGCTCAAACTCCAGGTCGACCGGGATCCCGCGCCGGGCCGCTACCTGGTGACTGGCTCCGCGGATTTCCACCATGTCAAAGGGGTGGGGGATTCGTTGGCAGGCCGGACCGAACGCCTGCTCCTATACGGGTTCTCCCAGGGCGAGTTGCGCGGGAAAGCTGACCAGTTCGTGGACCTTGCCTTCGAAGCCTGGCACAGCCCGGGAGGCCCAAGCCCCCTGGGACGGGCTGACTATCTGGCGGCCGCGACCGCAGGCTCGTATCCCGAGGCGGTGTCTCGGACCGAGCGGCGGCGCTCGGCGTGGTTCCGCTCCTACCTGGACGCCATCGTGGGACGCGACGCCGGCGAGCTGGCGCGACTGGCGAAGCTTCGCGACTTGCCCAAGCTGCTTGACCTGATCGCCGCGCGCCAGGGCCACGAATTGGACATCACGTCCTTGGCGAACAACCTCGGCATGCCACGCACCACGCTCGGACCGTACCTCGAATTGCTCGGCACACTGTTCTTGACCCAGTCGCTTCCGGCCTGGTCGCCGAGCGCCACGTCCAGAGCGATCAAATCCCCCAAAGTGATGTTGCTGGACTCGGGCTTGGCGGCCACCTTACGAGGTCTCACAACACAGGCCATGTCCCCGGGCGCGATCCCAGACGCGGCAGGGGGCCTGTTGGAAGGCTTCGTGGCCGGCGAGTTGCGACGCCAGCTCGGCTGGTCGCAGACCGACGCCCGGATCAGCCACTTCCGCGACCGCGACCGACGGGAGGTGGACTTGGTGCTGGAATCCCGAGAGGGGCTGGTGGTCGGCATCGGGGTCAAGGCCGCAGGCTCGATCAAAGTCGCCGACACCCGCGGACTGGCACGACTCCGGGACATCCTCGGCAGGCGCTTCGTCGCCGGCTACATCCTCAACACCGGTCCCAGAGCGCGCCTCGTGGGTGAACGGATCTGGGCTATGCCTATCGACGCCCTGTGGGAGGCCGCACCGGTGAGCTTGAACCAGCCCTAGGACCGGTGAGAGTCACAGCGCTCCCGCCCCAAAGCGGACGGCGCGGCCAACTGACCGCCGCAGCAGTGCCCGGAACACGCACACGTTTTGGAGGGCCCCAGCCAGCCGCGCGGCATCGGCCGCCGGAAACCGCCGCGCGGCCGAAGGAGGCCGCCGCTGAATGCCTTGGCGGCCGCGAGCCGGTGGCCAGCCACAGCGCGCCGCCGCACGGCGAGTCCAACTTGGGGTACCGTCAAGGGCCGTAGCAGTCTTAGCGGCGAACAGCCGAATCTATACAGAAGGGGAGCCGGCGTGGCATCGAAGAAGCTCGTAATAGTCGAATCGCCGACCAAGGCCAAGACCATTGGCCGCTACCTGGGTGACGGATACCAGGTGGAGGCCTCGGTTGGCCACATTCGCGACCTTCCCCAACCTTCGGAGCTGCCGGCAGACATGAAGAAGGGGCCTTACGGACGCTTCGCGGTCGATGTCGAAGACGGATTCGAACCGTATTACGTGGTTGAACCGGAAAAGAAGAAAAAGGTCACTGAGCTGCGCAAAGCCCTCCAAGGGGCGTCCGAACTTTACCTCGCGACAGACGAAGACCGCGAAGGTGAAGCCATCGCCTGGCACCTGTTGGAAGTGCTCAAACCGAAGGTGCCGGTCAAGCGGATGGTCTTCCACGAGATCACCAAAGACGCCATTGCCCAAGCCGCAGCCAATCCCCGCGAACTCGACCTGAACCTGGTGGACGCCCAGGAAACCCGGCGGATCTTGGACCGGCTGTACGGCTATGAGGTTTCACCGGTGCTGTGGCGCAAAGTGCGCGCCGGGCTATCCGCCGGCCGGGTTCAATCAGTTGCCACGCGGCTGGTGGTGGAACGCGAACGCGAACGGATGGCTTTCAAAGCGGCCGAATACTGGGGCCTGGATGCCACTTTCGAAGCCGATTCGCAGTCTTTCAAAGCGGTTTTGGCGAAGCTCAATGGGGCCCGCGTGGCCACCGGTCGGGATTTCAATGACGCGGCTGAACTGACCACCGCTGGTGCTGTTTGCCTGACCGAGAACCAGGCCACAGCCCTGGCCAAGAACCTGGCTGAGGCGCCGTTCCAAGTCGCTGAGTTGACCCAAAAGCCGTACCGGCGTAAGCCGGCCGCGCCGTTCACCACCTCGACCCTCCAGCAGGAGGCCTCCCGCAAGCTGCGGATGAATTCGCGCCAAGCCATGCGCGTGGCTCAGCGGCTCTATGAGAACGGTCACATCACCTATATGCGGACCGATTCGACTTCACTGTCTGATCAGGCGTTGGGGGCTGCCCGCCGGCAAGCTGCTGAACTGTACGGCGCCGAATCAGTGCCGGACCAGCCGCGCCGCTATGCCACCAAGGCCAAGGGTGCCCAAGAATCGCATGAGGCGATCCGCCCGTCTGGCGACTCCTTCGCCACGCCCAACTCTTTGGCGGCCACGCTGTCCAAAGAGGAACTTGGGCTGTACCAGCTGATTTGGACCCGCACCTTGGCTTCACAGATGACCGATGCCGTGGGCCAAACCGTTTCAGTCACCTTGGAAGGCACCGCCACCGATGGCCAAGTGGCCGCCTTCACAGCCAGCGGCACCGTCCTGACCGAGCGCGGCTTCTTGGCCGCCTATGAGGAGGGCCGCGACCAGTCCCGCTACGAGGAGGCCGCCGCGGAGACACAGCTGCCCAAGTTGGTCCAAGGCCAAACGGTACAAACCGTGTCCCTGGAGGCAGATGGCCACCAAACCACACCGCCTCCCCGGTACACCGAAGCTTCGCTGGTGGCGGCTCTCGAAAAGCGCGGCATCGGCCGCCCGTCAACTTATGCGGCCACTGTCTCAGTGATCGAGGACCGCGGCTACGTGGAGCGGCGCGGTATGGCCCTGGTGCCCACCTGGTTGGCTTTCGCGGTCACCAAACTGCTTGAGGAGAACTTCCGCGAGCTGGTTGATTACGACTTCACGGCCGGCATGGAAGGCGACCTGGACAAGATTGCCGCTGGCCAGGAAGACCGGGTTTCATGGTTGAACAACTTCTACTTCGGGACCGGCGCTAAGGCCATTGCCGGTGGCGAGGCGCCCGGCAATCTGAAAGAGGTTGGCCTGAAGCGCCTGGTTGAAAACCAGGGTGAGATTGACCCGCGGGAAGTCAATTCGGTGCCGTTGGGTGAAGGCATCACGCTGAGGGTGGGCCGGTACGGCCCCTACCTCGAAGTGGCGGCCGATGCCGCTCAACAGGACTCAGCAGCCGGCCCGGCGGAGCCCACCAGGGTTCGCGTACCGGACGGCTTGGCCCCAGATGAGTTGACCCTGGAAAAGGCCAAGGAATTGTTGGCCAAAGGTCCAGACCAGGACCGGGAACTGGGCACCGATCCGCAGACCGGGTACACCGTGGTGGTCCGCAATGGCCGGTTCGGCCCCTATGTGACCGAGTTGCTGCCGGAAGGATCTGGCAAGGACGCCAAACCGCGCAACGCCTCGCTGCTGAAGTCGATGACCGTTGAAGATGTGACGCTGGACCAGGCGCTGAGCCTGTTGTCCTTGCCGCGGGTAGTTGGAACCGATGCCGCCGGCACCCAGATCACCGCCCAGAACGGCCGTTACGGCCCCTACGTCAAGTGCGGCGCTGAATCACGTTCGCTGCCCAACGAAGAGGCCATGTTCACCATCACCGAAGCCGAAGCCCGTGAGCTGCTGGCCCAGCCCAAGCAGCGGGGCCGGGCGGCGGCTGCCGCTCCGCTCAGAGAACTGGGCAAGGACCCGTTGACGGAACTTCCAGTGGTGGTCAAAGCCGGCCGCTACGGCCCCTATGTGACCGATGGCACCACCAATGCCACCCTTCGCCAAGCCGATGATCCGGCCACCGTCACCCTGGAGCGCGCCTCTCAGCTTCTCAATGAGAAGCGCGAACGTGGCCCGGCCAAACGCCCAGCCCGGCGGGCGGGGACGGGCAAGAAAGCGGCATCGGCCACCAAGAAGACCACCACCAAGCGGACGGCCGCCAAGAAGACCACCAAGTAGTTTGGCGCTGGCGCCGCAAGTTGAAGGGAGCGCAGAGCCCTGTTGCACCTGGTGTTCTTTGAGCCGTGCATACCTACCAACACGGGCAACGCCATTCGGCTGGCGGCGGTCACGGGCGTGCAACTGCATCTGATTGAGCCGCTCGGCTTTGAACTGACCGATTCCAAACTGCGCCGCTCCGGGTTGGACTACCACGACTTGGCGGACGTGCGGATTCACCCCGACTTGGAGACCGCCTTCGCCGCGCTGGGCGCCGAGGCGCGCATCTTCGCTTTCACCACCCACGCCGAACAGCTCTACACAGATGTCAGCTATGCGGATGGCGATGCGCTGCTGTTTGGGCCGGAGCCCCACGGACTGCCGGAGGCGGTCAAGAACCATCCCCGAATCACCGGCCAGTTGCGCATCCCCATGCTGCCGGCGCGGCGGTCCCTCAACTTGGCCAATTCGGCGGCCATTGCCGTCTATGAGGCGTGGCGCCAACAAGGATTTGCCGGCGGCAGTTGACCGGCTGCCACTTTGAGCGCCCATCAGGCCGGGTCGCGGCGAATCTGGGCCTCCCGGCGCGGTAGAGGATGCCACACTAGAAGGCATGCCGAACCGCGCCGCCTCACCGGACCGCGCCGGCGGACCGCCCCCAAACGCCGGGTTGCCGGCGCCGCCTAGAGGTCCAGCCGAGAGTTCGGTGACGGCCAACGTAGCGGGGCCAGATGAGTTGCCGGAACTGCTTTCCAGCCGGCTGGCCGGGCGGTTCATTGTGTTGGAGGGCGGCGATGGCGCCGGCAAGTCGACCCAACTGGCGCTGCTGGCTGACCGGTTGGCCGCCGCCGGATTGGTCAACGCCGCGGGG
>JAIRTF010000177.1 GCA_031255075.1 Bifidobacteriaceae bacterium
GGAACACGGCTGAACCGACACAAAATGACTGACTCAGCGCCGATCTGGGCACAAAATGGCAGTCTCACCACCCCAAACCCCCGAGGCAAAGCAACCCGGGCCAGACATGGGCCGCCCGGCCCCGAGCCAAGTGACAGTTTTGCGGTGGCAACCCACAAAACTGTCACCCCGCACCCGCAACTGCTGCACCCCAGCTCGACGCCACTGCCAAAACCCCAGGTCAAGGCAGCCCCCGCAGTCGGCCACTGCACCTAGACCGAGGCAAAGTGACAGTTTTGCGGTGGCAACCCACAAAACTGTCACCCCGCACCCGCAGCTACTGCACCCCAACTCGACGCCACTGCCAAAACCCCAGGTCAAGGCAATCCCCGCAGTTGGCCACTGCACCCAGACCGAGGCAAAGTGACAATTTTGCGTTCGCAACCCACAAAACTGTCACTTTGAGGCCGCAGGGGCACATTTGTCCTGGCTGGGCGCATTCCCAGGTACTAGCACTGAGGGACTTGAGGCCGGAACGGGCCAGGCGAGGGGCGTTGGGGCGGCTCGCGCGGCGCCGGCAATCCAGATGGCTCTAGATCGGTTTGGCGGCTTTGACGCAGAAGGCGCCGCCTTTGAACAGCGGGATTGATTCGGCGGTTAGGCCGGCTTGGCGGGCAGCGGCGACCAGTTCGGCCGGTTCGTATTTGCGATAGCCGTGCGCCGTGTGGGAGAAGCGCCCCAGCGTGGTGGCGGTGTAGAGGGAGTTGAAGAACAATCCGCCCGGTTTGAGCACTCGCCCCACCTCCGCGAAGCCCGCTTCGGCATCTGGCCAGAAGTAGACCGTGTTGATGGAGTAGGCCAGGTCAAAAGTGTCGCTCGGCTGACCGATGGCTTCGGCAGAGCCCACATCAAAGGCCATCAGAGCCTGGGAAATCATTCGCCGGTGCCGCCGTTTGGCCTCAGCAATCACTCCCTTAGCCGGGTCAATCCCGACCAGGCCGCCTTTGTGCGTCGCGGCCAGCATGGCCATGACGAAGCCATTGCCGCAGCCGACATCCAACACTTTGCCTGGGCAGGGCGGCAACAAATCGAGGGTTGCCTCATACAGAGGGCGGTTCTGACGATTCATGACCGCGCAGACCAACTGGCCGCCCACGCCGGCGGGATTGGCGAGTTGCTTGGCTATGAGCCGGTCAAACGCGGACATTGGCCCCTCAGTTTCGGTTCGCGTCCAGCCTACCTTTCGGTGGGTGACACCCCACGTTGGCCCCACAAAACCGTTTGGGGACCGATGCCGCGCGCCGACCGTCTTAGAGAACTCTCATAGCCCTCTGGTGTGGGGCTTAGACCGCCTAGGCAAGATGATTGACATGACTACCGACGTCCCCTCACCAGAGTCACATTCAGACACCGAACAGTTCGCCGCCTTGGAGCCAGCTCCGGCACCGGCGGCGACAGCTCCACCGGCGCCCGCTGGGCCGGTGCCGCCAGCGGGTTACGCCCCTGCCCCCTACCCGGCGTATGCCCAGCCGCGTTACCAACCGGCCCCGACGCCCGCAAGTGGGCGGTTCGGATCAGCCCGAATGGTCGTGGCCGCAGCCCTAGGCGGATGCCTGCTCCTGGCCGGAGGCGGAGTTGCCACAGCGGCCATTCTGCGCGGCGCTGAGGGCAGCCCACAGACCTTCAAACCGGTACATGTTCCCGGGCCCGGCGGAGCGGCGGACGCCAACCTGCCCAATGGCACCGACCCGGCAGCGGCCAATCCAGACCCAGCCAACCCGGACCGAGGTGCCGGTCAGCTGCCAACCCAGCCCCAAGATCAGACACCAGCCACACAGAACCCGCCGCCGGCCGCTGGCGGCACTGGGCCGAACACCGCCGGGCCCACCAACCAACAACCGGCCGCTCCCCCAGCCAATCCCGCGGCATCGGGCGGGAAGAACCATTCGTCCAACCATCAGAACACCAACCCGCCCGCCGGTGGCACCATGCTGACCGAGGCTGAAGCACGCGGCTTGGCCCTGGCCAAGGTCCCCGGCGCCACGTCCATCAAGATCCACCTCGAATTCGATGACGGCCGCTACGTCTACGAAGGCGAAATCATCCACGGCTACAACGAATACGATTTCGAGATCGACGCCCATAGCGGCCAGTTCCTGGAATGGGATGTGGACCGGTTTGACGACTGACCCAGGCAACACCCACAGCCGACGCAGCCCACATCACACCGGCCTGTCCGGCGGACCGCATCTCTGACAAACTGGCTACTGTGCGCGTCTACGCCTCGTTTCGCCTCCGCTTGGCCGCGGCGATAGCAGCCCTGACGGCTGCCGGCCTGGCGGCTGCGGGTGGGTTGACTTACCTCTTGGAGTTGCGGCGGACCGATGCGCGGATCACCGAATCGTTGGGTCGGGCGGTCGCTGAGCTGCACAACTATTCCAATGAGCATTCTTCGGCGGGGTTGGCCAGGGTCATTTCCGGCGCCGTGGCTCAGTCAGTCAACGCAGACTATGAATGCACCTTGGGGACAACTGATTCGCCGTCCGCGGCCAGTGCCACGTCCGCCGTGTGGACCCACGCCGGGGGCTCCGATATGTGCCGCCGGGTGCTGGCTGACCCAACCTTGCAGGCCGCGCTGGGCCGCCCGGACCCGAGCGAGGTCCGTGTTCAGCATTTGACTTCCGCAGCCGGCGGCTACGCCTACGTGACGGTTCCGGTGACGTCTGAGTCCAGCCCGGATGCGGCGATCTACGCGGTGGTGATGGATCGAGCCAGCCAGCGGGACGTGGTGACGGCCTCCTACCTGCGCGGCTATCTGCCGCTGGCGGTTCTGGCGGTGCTGTTGACCAGCGG
>JAIRTF010000208.1 GCA_031255075.1 Bifidobacteriaceae bacterium
GCCGGGTAGCACAGAACGAATGACAGCACCGCATCGACGGCGCCGCCAACCACCGCCACATGGAAGGTGATGCGGGTGTTCTGCAAGCCCCGCAGCACACCGGTCGCTGCCAGAACCGCCAACATGGCCGGCAACCCTGGGGCTGACCAGCGCAAATAGGCTACGGCCGCGTCCAACACCGGGCCTTTGGCACCCAGGGCGGCGCAGATCGGCTTGGCGGCGGCGAACAGTCCGCCGGCAACTGCCAAACCCAATCCCAGGCCCAGCCACAACGAATCGATGCCCTGGCGCGCGGCATCGGCCAACTTGCCGGCACCGTAGGCACGCGCCACCCCGGCGGTGGTGGCGTAGGCCAAGAAAACGCACAGGTAGACGCAGGTGTTGATGACCATGCCGGCCAGCGCCAAGCCGGCCAGTGGCGCCACGCCCAGGTGACCCACGATGGCGCTATCCACCATGACGAACATCGGTTCGGCGGCCAAAGCGCCCAGGGCCGGCACCGCCAAGCGCAACACCTGGCGGTACGGTTCGCGTTTCACGGCACGCGTCTCAGCCAGGCCGGGGTGGCGAACTTGGTTTCAACCAGTTCTGCGGCGCGAGCCAATTCCGCGGGCGTCGGTTCGGAACGGTCCAACCCATAAAGCGCGGCGAAGTGTTCAACCAGCGCGTCGATCACCGCTGTGCGAGGTAGCCCAGTTTGGGACCGCAGCGGATCAACCCGTTTGGCGGCGGATTTGGTGCCTTTGTCTGACAGTTTCTCGCGGCCGATTCTGAGCACTTCCAGCATTTTGGCGGCGTCAATGTCATAGGCCATGGTGACGTGGTGGAGGACCACACCATTGGCGAACCGTTTCTGGGCAGCGCCGGCAATCTTCCCGGCCGGGCTGGCTATGTCATTGATCGGCAGATAGCTGGCGTCAATGCCCAGGGTCCGCAAAGCCCCAACACACCAGGCGTCCAAGAAGGCATAGGAATCAACAAAGCTCATCCCATCCACCAGCGATTCGGGAACGACCAGCGAATAGGTGATGGTGTTTCCGGGTTCCACGAACATCGCTCCCCCGCCGGAGACCCGCCGCACCACGGTGACGTCATTGCGGGCGGCGCCGGCTTCATCTACCTCATTGGACCAGGATTGGTAGGAGCCAATGATCACGGCGTTGGAGGCCCATTCCCAGATCCTCAGAGTGGGGCCGCGGCGGCCGGCGGCCAGTTCTTCCGCGTAGACCTGGTCCAAGGCCATCTGGGTGTAGGCGTCACGCGGTTGTTCCTGGATCAGAGTGAAGCTGTGGTCAGCCCAAGTGGAGGAACGGCCCAGCGCCCGGCGCACGGCAATCGCCACGCTGGTGGCGTCAAAGCCGACCAGAGTGTCGGTTGGCTCCAAAGCCCCTGTTACCCGGTTGGCCAGGCCCTGGGCGGGTTCCTCAGCTGAGGCGCCCACCAGAGCCGCCTCAATGCGGCCGAGGGCCTCATCCGGTTCCAAGAAGAAGTCGCCCGATAGCCGCACCTGGTTCAGCTGACCGTCTTGGACTTCGATTTGGGCCGCGACCAGCTTCCCGCCTGGGGTCTTGTATTCGCCTCGCACCGCTTCACATTAGCCGTTGCCGGCTTCAGGCGCCCACAAAGGCAAATCGGGAATGGTCTTGAACTGGGGCTGGGCACCTGCGAGCAGCAAGTGGCCCAAGGGGCCGCTTGCGCCGCCCACTTGGGCCCCACCGGCCCTGGCAGTGGAAAGGATTATGAAAGACTGCTTCAGGCCGGTGTCTACTAGGCAGAATACCTCAGCCCAAGCGCCCGCCCATGGGTCCGATGACCGCCTTCCCCCAGGACGAACCGCCCATTCCGGTTAAGGTCTGGAAACTGGGCTGCTGACCCCCGGCAGTGTTGGCTCGCCGCCTACGCTCCCGGCGACAGGGTTTTCAGGCCTGACAATCGGGCCGCATCTGTCATCCGGGAGTCGTAGGTGATGATCGCAGCCAAACTCTCTCCCAGCGCCAGCGCGCTAGCCACATGCAGCGCGTCGAGAGTTCGCATGACCGCAGGGTCCAGGCCGGCCGCCACCTCGACCATGAGGTCGTCGACGGCCAGCAGGTCAACAACGGACAAGACAGCGCGGGCCCGCTGAATCGCTTCAGGCACATCGCCCCTGACAGCTCGGAGTAGCTCGGCTTTACCTAAGACGCTGGTCACAAGGTTGACTTCGGCGGTCGCGATCAGTTCGCGCAACTCGGCGGTGCCGCGCTCGACACGGACCAGTTTGACCAGCGCCGACGTGTCAGCGTAATAGACCGGCATCAACGCTCGAACTGGCGCATGCGAGCCAAGACCGAACCGAGCGGCTCGCCGCGTCCCGGCGGCAACGGCGGGGGCACGTCGCTCCACGAGGCGGTGGCCGGGCGTAAACGGCCAGACGCTATTAGCTGGTCCCGCGCCCCTGCGGGCAGTGGCGTGAGTTGCGCCACGTCTCTGCCCCGGTCGGTGACAAGCACCACCTCGCCCGACCGGGCCGCGTCGATGGCGGCGGCGGGATTCTGCCGCAACCCCCTGATCCCCACGCGCAACATGATCTACATTGTAACCCTTACCTCGTCGCTCAACCACAACCTAAGGGGTGCTGCACTTCCCTTCAGAAACCGGGTTCCGAATGTGCTGCGGAGACCGGACCTGCATTGGGTTCCGACGGTGGGCAAGAGGGGACTGCCCCGGCGCTTTTCGCTGAGATTGTGGATAGGGAGTGCGCCATGAGGGACTTGAACCCCCAACCCGCTGATTAAGAGTCAGCTGCTCTGCCAGTTGAGCTAATGGCGCGCGACAGATGACTTTAGCACGCTTCACCGCCGGATTCGGCAGCCCAGGGCGGCCGTCCACGGTCTTGAGGCTGCCGCGGGGCACCGGTGGCGGGGCAGATCGTGGGGCCGCGATGGACGGGGCCAGGTCCGGTCGGTGGACATCCAACTGGGCGGATTGTTCCAGCCGTAGGGCCTTGTTTGACTGGCATTATGACCCAGCCACACCAACCACCAGCCACCAATTCCGACCCTCCCACCGAACTATCAGGCCCGCCCTATGACGGCCGCAACTATGCCCCGACCTATCCGCCACCAGCACAGC
The DNA here is from genome assembly GCA_031255075.1 of Bifidobacteriaceae bacterium. Lineage (GTDB taxonomy): Bacteria > Actinomycetota > Actinomycetes > Actinomycetales > WQXJ01 > JAIRTF01. The sequence goes on from JAIRTF010000208.1 coordinate 3,112, forward strand.
CACCAGCCGGTCAGGAGTACGGCCCAGCCACGGGCCCTGCTTCCCAGCCGGGCAGCGCACCATATGGACGGGTGGCGATTGCCCCATATCCGCAAACTCCAGAATCTCAGACCCTGGCCGAAACCCCGGCACCAGTACCCGCCTACAAGCATTGGTGGTTCTGGATGATCGTGGTGTTGGCCCTGGCGGTGGCCGGCCTGGTCCTGGCCTACCTGACCGAACACGACATTCACCTCAGGGAACACAACGCCACCAACAGCACCACTCCTGCCAGCCCGGCACCCAGCCCCAGCCCGACGGTCGGCGCGCAGGCGGCGGTCAACAACTCCAACGCCCAGCCGGCCACCCTTGGCCAGGGCGTGTTTGTAGTTGGCAAGGACCTGCCGGAGGGGCGCTATGTGATCACACCGGCAGATGGCCAGACCGGCGGGCTGGTGGTGTCCAACCAGTCCGACCCGGTGATAGTCAACGAAGTGCTGGGCGGCCCCAACGGCGTGCCCTCTGTCACCTCTGATCTGCGTCCTGGTGACCAGGTCAAAGTCACCGGACTCAGTTCAATCAGCCTGGCACCCTCCACTGCCGCTCCGGCCACCACTTTGACGGCCGGGAACTGGACCGTTGGGGTGGACTTGAAGGCTGGCAACTATGTCATAGCCCCGGTCCAGGCCGGAGAGATTGGCACGCTCAAAGTCACCCGCGGTTCCGATCCACCGGTGGTCAGCGAAACCCTGGGCGGCACCCAGGGAGTGAGCAACGTCTCGGTGGAACTCCAAGACGGTGACGTTGTTTCACTGTCCGGTCTGCCAGCCGGGGTCAGCCTCAGCACCTCAGGCTAGAGCCGCGCCAAACCTAGAACGCCACTTGGGCGCTCAGCCCACTGTGCGCCGAGCCCACCGCCTAGGCGCCCGCAGCCGCACCCGGAGCTTCCTGGCGTCCGGTTCCTAGATGCCCCCGCCCGGAGCCTGGAGCACCACGCCACTGGACCAGTGCGAGGAGCCTGCGGCGCGGCATCGCCCACCAAACGGGGCCGGTGACGGGCACAAGCGAGCGCTGTAGCTCTACCCACCGGTCAGTTTGGAAATCGCGCGGCCGCGACGTACGGTGTAATTGGGGGTCCTCTCAGGGGGCGGTCGGGGCCCACCTGGCGTGCTGTCAACAGGCCGCTCCATCAAGGGAGGGCGTCAAAATGACCCGCACCTATGTAGTTACCGGATCGGCTTCTGGCATTGGAGCCACCACCACCAGGATTCTGCGCGACCGGGGCCACCGGGTGATCGGCGTTGACTTGCATGATGCCGAGGTGACAGCCGATCTATCGACACCGGAGGGGCGCCTGGCAGCGGCCAAAGCGGCAGCCGAATTGGCAGACGGCCCGATTGACGGAGTGATCGCCTGCGCCGGCATTTCCGCGCCGATCGCCAAGACCGTTTCGATCAACTTCTTCGGCGTCACCGAGTTCCTTGAGGCGCTGTTGCCAGCCCTTCAAAAGTCGGTGGCTCCCCGCGCGGCGGTGATCTCATCAATTGCCTCGCTGCACCCCAACTCGAAAGAGCTGGTGGACGCCATGATGGACGGCGAAGAAGCCAAGGCATTGCAGATCGCTGAGGAACTGATTGCCTCCAATCAGACCGGCGGATACATTGTCTACCCCTCTTCGAAGCGGGCTTTGGCCCGGTGGGTGCGCCGCGAATCGATCAAACCGGACTGGGCAGGGGCCGGCATTCCGCTCAACGCCGTGGGTCCTGGCACGGTGGTCACCCCGATGACCAAGGAGCTT
>JAIRTF010000298.1 GCA_031255075.1 Bifidobacteriaceae bacterium
CCGGTCTGGAAAGAAAAGCTGAGGTCGCGGAGCATCACATCACCATCTTCATTCTTCACGGTGACATGCTTGCCCTCAATACGCATATTCGGAGACTAACACAGCAACAACTCCGTCGCTGCTGGTGGGCGGGTCGGTAGGCGCTCTTGAACCAATCCCAGAGGTTTTGCCCGGACATCCAGGCCAACCCCAAGCCGAGAAGGGACAATGCCGCGGCAGTGCTGGCGAATGCTGATCAGGCTGAGCTTGCCGTTTTGGGTGGTGGTGAGCGCGCGGCATCGTTCCCTAACCCCGTCCGGAAGCTGGACCTCTTGGTCGCGGGACGTTGATAGCGGCGCTACGGTGGTGCTCAGAGCCCGCTAGGCGGCGTGCTCTGGCCCGGACGCCGCCAGGAATGCGTGTCCTGGTGGTGATGGTTCGCTGGCGTATGCTGGTACTCAGGCTCGCGGTCCGCGATCCGGACCGGGCGAACATTTTCAAGAGCGCCAATAGGGCCATTGGTAACGTCAATGGTTTGCTGGCGGCGACTGCTGAGGAACACTTCTGGCAGCTTCTGGGGATTAGGGGATACAAAGTGAAGCATCACACACCACGGTCAGCACGGCTCGGCAGGCTTGCGGCGGCAATCGTTGCTTTGGGCACGGCGTTTGCTGTGCCGCTGGCGCCGTTCATGAGTGCAGCGTTGGCAGCGCCTCCAGGCATAAACTGCGACGACACCACCCACATCTGCTCGGTGACAACCTCGGTGAACTACACCACAGATTTCCCGTTCGAAGCGGGCTACACCTACGTCTTCAAGTCAGGCACAACCACCAGGCTGGCGTCCGGGCAACAATTCGACGCGAGCATCAGCGACGGTGTGATCATCGAAGGCGGAGCCACCGTAGATCTGGACGGAACAGCGACCTTCAACGGCACCAACAACACCGTCAAAGCCGGAGGCACCCTGACCCTCAATGAGCAATCATTCAACTGGGGAACGCTCACAATTGAGGGGACGGTGACCCTGACCAACCAGCTCTCCAGCACCGGAACCGTCAACGTTGAAGAAGGCGGCGAATTGATCCAGACGGCGACCGGTGCCCTCGCATCAGTGGGAACGCTCAACAACGCCGGCGCGCTGCGAGCCCAGGCCAGGCTGATCTTCCACGGCGGGGTGGTCAACAACTCCGGGACCGTAACCTCCGCAGACATTCTGATCAACACTGCCGAGTTCCTCAACACTGGTGAAGTCACATCGAACGGATACTTCACGAATGACAGCCAGATAACGAACAACGGGACGCTGTCATTCAGCGGCACTCTGTTCTCAAACACGGCCACCTTCACCAACAACGGTCATCTGACCATCAGCGGCTCCGCGGAGAACCAGGGCAGCTTCACCGTTTCTGGTTCGCTTGACCTGGGAACTGACGCCTCTCCGATCGCGACTGATCGGTTCGACAACCGGGGCACGTTCACGGTCACCCAAGCAGGTCAGGTCACAATCAATCGGAGCTACCACCTGGGCAACGCCAACACAGTTTCCAACGCCGGCGAGTTGATCAACCACGGTCAGATCGTCAACCAGGGGACCGCCACAAACGCTGGCGTGGTGACCTCAACCGGTTCAATCGACAACGCCAGCCAGCTGGTCAACACGGGCACCATCTACAACAAGTCAGGTGATTTGACCAACACCGGTCCGGTTGACAACACCGCCGGGCATGTATACACCCGCCGCCCAATTGAGGGAGACGGGTCCTTCGCGCCATCACCAAGTGATCCCGAACACGGCATTCTGTTCTACTTTGCTGTCAGAGTTGACCCGGCCGATGCCACCCAAGGCTGTTCAGCCCAAGGTTCGGCCCCCACCGTTCCGGCCGATCCGGACGGGGTGGCGACGTACGTCGCGATGGGCGGTCATGTGGACCTCACCGTTACTTGCACCGACAAGTCATGGAAGTTGAAGGACTGGACTTTGGAACCGGTGGCTACCCCGAACTCCGGATCCAATCTGGGCGCCACGCTGGCCGGTGGGTCGTTACCGACAGCAGCCGTTGACAATGTCACCGAGCCGTTCATCGCGGTGGTTCATCTCACACGCGAGGCCCCCAACCCGGGCCCCGCGCCGTTGCCACCGACCGGTCCGGCCGGTCCAATCCAGGAGTTGGCCCTGATCGCCGGCCTGGTTCTGATGCTGGGTGCCGCCGCGATCCGCCTAGCCGCCCAGTGCCGCCGCACTCCCTAATCCCGGCTTGCTGGAGGCGCCTCGGCCCGTCGTGAACCCGGCCGGGTGCGGCCGGACGCTCTGAGCCTGTTCTGACTCGCTGGCCTTTGCGTTCACACAGCGAAATGTGCCAAGTGTGGCGCTATCTAGAGGTCTGGCTAGTCTGACCAGAGCCCTCGGGATGCTGTGACCCTGACTGAGTGCGTCATTTTGTTCCCGGGATGGAGGTGAGACTGTCATTTTGTGTCCCGGGCTGATCAAACCCCTGGTTCTCCTTGCGGGAACACGGCCGAACTGACACAAAATGACTGTCTCAGCGCTGATCCAGACACAAAATGGCAATCTCACCAACCCTGGCGGCCTCAGCCGGGTGTCTGGTTGGTGGCGTCCTCAGCCCCGTCCGAAGCGGAACCTGTTGTGGGTGTGTTAGCGGCGGGATCGGCCGACGAGGTAGTTGACGTTTGGTCAGTGACGGGTAGGGGAGTGGCGCCCTCACCGGCGGGGACTTCGGGAGGTGGCTGTGGCGGAAGGCCAGCCTCGCGGATGGCGCGGTTGAGGACGAATACCGTGGCCATCAGCATGATGGCCACGCCGGTGAAGATCAGCAGCCAGCGGATATCGACCGCATCTGCCAGGGGGCCGAACGCCACCATGGCGGCAGGCATGGCCAAAGCGCCAGTCATGGCCAGCACGGACATGACTCGGCCCATGAAGTCTGGGTCGATCCGGGTTTGCATCACAGCCATCGAAGGTGCGTTGAAGATGGGCATGGATACCCCGACGGCGGCCATGAAGGCCAGGTAAACCCAGAAATTGCCGAGCACACCCAGCCCGACAACGCCCCCGCCGAAGACCAGACAGGCCAGAGCCATAGTTGTTGAGCGGTTCTTCAATCCGCCCCACACACCAATCAGCACTCCGCCGGCGATCATGCCAACCGCAAATGCCACCTCGATGGCGCCGAGCCGCCAAGCGTCTGCTCCGAATTGGCGAGTGACCTGCAGCGGCGTGAGCATGGATGCGGGCGTGGCCAGCACCGCGAACACCACCCCAATGATGGCGAAGGCCAAGGCGAAAGGATGGCCCCAGATGTATCGCAGCCCGCTGCGCAGTTCCCGCCAGAAACCGGAGTTGGCTGGTGTGTCCTGAGCGGAGTGCACCTGCGGCCGGCGCATGCCTTTGTGCGTGTGCACAAAGAAGAACACGATCACAATCCCAATGGCGGCGGTGATCACATCGAGATACATCAGCACCTGGATGGGGAAGTGCTGGAGCA
>JAIRTF010000315.1 GCA_031255075.1 Bifidobacteriaceae bacterium
CATGTTCCGCCCGATCTGCACCGCGGCCGGGCCCACCCGTGAAGGTCGGGGGGAAATAGCAAACCCGGCCCCAGAGGGACCGGGCGGTGTGCGAACTATGTTACCAGGTGAACCTGCGGTTTGAGCAGGTGGGGTTGGCGGATGGTGGGTGGGTGGCCGGCATTGTGCTCGGGGATCGTGGGGCGACCGCCGCAACTGCTCGGTGCGAGGTTGGGACCCGGTCGCGGCGGCGGGTCTTGAGCAGTTGCGGCGGTGGCGGCGGGCTATTTCACTGTTACCTTCAGTTTCTTTGTCTTGGTGCCGGCTTTGACCGTGATGGTTGCCTTGCCGGGCGCCTTGGCGGTTATGACGCCGCGGGAATCGACGGTGAGGACCGAGGGCCGCGAGGAGGAGTACTTCAGCTTGACGCTGGCAGCCTTGGCGGGCTTGTAGCTCGCCGTCACCACGGCGGTTTGGCCAACCTTCATCGACGATGCCGCCTTGGCACTCACAGAGGTAACCGTCACCTTCGCAGCAGTGCGGCCTATGACGCGCAAGGCGATCTTCGCCTTTAGGCCTCCGGCGCTCAGGGTGATTGTTGTCCTACCTGCCTTGAGGGCTCTGATCACGCCTGTGGAGGAGACCTTGGCGACACTCGGCTTGGAACTTGACCACTTGACCGGCGCAGTGGAGCCGCCGCGGGTGTAGGCAGCGGCCGCCAAACGCAGCTTCGAGCCCTTGACCAGGGTCAGACTCTTTTGGGCTGCCCGGACGCGGATCACCTGGGCAGGGTTCTCCAACGGACCGGGCTGCGGCGGATCAGCCACCGGTGGTGTCTGGCCCGAGCCGCCCGGCAGATTGGTTGGTGGGGTTGTGGTTGGCGGGTTGCTCGCCGGAGGATCCGTCGATGGCGGGTCCGTGGCGGGCGGATCGGTTGCCGGTGGGTCCGTCGATGGCGGATCGTTGGCGGGCGGGTCCGTTGCCGGAGGATCGGTGGCTGGCGGGTCCGTTGCAGGTGGGTCTGTCGCCGGTGGATCGGTTGCCGGTGGGTCCGTAGCTGGCGGATCCGTTGCCGGAGGATCAGTCGGCGGGTCCGTGACAGGCGGATCTGTCGGTGAATCGGTAGCTGGCGGATCTGTCGGTGGGTCAGTCGGTGGATCCGGTGTGGGTGGATCTGTCGGCAAGGTGACCAACTCGAGGGCGAGCACTGCCTCACGTAGGGCTGTGGCGGCATCGTCCAGGTTTTGTTGCGAGGTTTGGGCGGTCAACGCCAGGCGGCCAGCGGCCAGGGCCTGGGCATATGCTGCCCAACTCTCCGTGGTGTACCTGGCGGCGTCCAGATTGAGCGACTCTTGCACCAGCACCAGCGAATGCAACTCCCTGGTCATCAGCGCAGGCCGCAACCCGACCAAAGCCGCCTTCAACCCGCCCAGGGCTTGATCGACAGCCGATTGGGAATCCGGCGAGGCAAGCTGGGCATCAGCGAGCAGGCGGGCCGCAGTCAAGGCTGCCACACTGGCCGGGGAATAGCTCGATACATCCAGGCCGGCAGCCACGCCAACCGTCTCAGCCAGCGCCGCGGTGCGGATGGCAGGGACCAGCCCAGCCAAAGCCGACCGCAAAGCCGCTCCGGCCGCATCGATCTGACTCTGGCTAGCCGTCGGGTCCTGGGCTACGGCATCGGCGGCTGCGAAAGCAGTGGTGAACGCGGCCCAGCTGTCCGGTGTGTAGTCACCGGCTGCCAAGCGCAGAGCCTGGGATGTGGCGACCAGCCCGTTCAACTCTCCAGTCTGAGCCCTCCCACGCAGGCCGGCTAGGGCCTGGCGCAATCCGTCCTCGGCCGCAGTGATATTTGCCTGTGACGCATCGGGTGAGCCAAGAACCGCCTGGGCTATCCGAAGCGCCTCCGCATAGGTTGCCCATGAAGGCGGCGTGTAGTCCCCTTGAGTCAACCCAAGGGCTGCCAACGCGCCGATCATGCTGGTCAAGCTGCCTGTCGAGGCCGGTGCAGTCAGACCGACGATGGCGTCACGCAAGCCAACCGTCGCGGCATCGATTCGAGTTTGGCTGGCCTGCTCACGGCCTAGGGCCATGACTGCCTCGGCCTCGGCCAGGGCCGAGAGATAGGCCTGCCACGAACTGGGCGTGTAGTCCTGGGGCACCAGGTCCAAAGCATCAGCGAGCAGCAGCACAGCCGACAGACCCGAAACCTCGCTGACCGGCACTAAGGCCGACAAAGCCGTCGAGATGGCTTGCAGGACGCCATCGGCGGATGCGACTGTGATCTCTGCGCGGTCACCTGCAAGCAGCGAGCTAGCCCCGGCCAGTGCTGTGGCCAGCGCGTCTGCTGTGGTTTGGGTGAACTGGCCCAAAGGCACCGCAAGCCCAGCCTGATAGGCAATCTCGACAGCCAGAACGTTGCCTCGTCTTACCAACCCATCAACGCTACTGGTGATGGCAGCAGTCAGCGCCGCGGCCTCAGTCGGGTCGGGAATTGGCTCGCCCAGCAGCACGTCCGCCTGGTCCAGTGCATCAGTCATTGCGGTCCAGGAAGAGCCGGTGTAGTCCCCTGGCACCAGGTAGCCGGCCGTCAAGACGTCCCTGACTGACTCGACTTTGCTGATCAACTCGGTTACCTCAACCGGAGCCGGGATCTCCGAATCCCACTGGAAACGAACTGAGTCAAGGTTGAAGTTGCCTGGGTTTGGTGTTCCCTCGGAAACCACCTTGAAATCGTGAAGTCCGGCGGTCAGTTCGATGTCGGCATAGGCGTACGTTTCCCAGTTGCCGTTCTTTGCGCCATCGCCCCATGGGCCATTGACGTCGAACGCAAGATCGGCCACCTTTGCGCCATCGACATAGAGGCCGGCTGTCCGTGGGGTGGCATCAAACGCGCCGCCCTTTGTGCCGGCGCCGATCCGCAAGGACACGGTGTACATGCCCGGCTGGGTGACATTTGCGGTGACTTCGGCCCAGTCACCAACATCCTTCCAGCCGGCCACATAGCCTCTGCCTGAGTAGCCCTTCCATTCGGTGTCCACGCGAAGCGCTGGCGAGCCAGCCTGAGTTCGGCCTGTGCCGTCCTCCCACTCCAGGACGGTGCCGGAGGAGATGGTTGGCGGTGCGGGGTTGAATTTGAACCAATCGATCACAACGTCCACTGGCAAGGCTGGATCGGCCGCAGCGAAGGCAATGAAGATGTCTGATTCGACCTGGTCAGTGTCTACGCCGGGAATGGTGATGGTATGCCACCCCCCGTCCGTGGGCAGCGTTAGCACACCGAGCACCTTGTCACCCACGCCGTTCTCGTGAACGGTCAGAGTGCCTTCGGTGGTTGAGGCGACGCGCAGGGTGATGTCAGCCTTGTTCTCACCTCTCACCTCAGCGAACTTCAGCCAGGCGCCATCCTCGGTGATGCGGGCCGTTGGAGAGGAGTCCTCAACAATGGCGCCATGCCAGTCGGTGGCGGTCACTGCGTGGATTTGACTGAAGGCATCCACTGAGGTGTCAACTCTGTCGAACTTCAGCGAGTCGAGGTTGAAGTTGCCGGTGTTGCCGGATGACTTGAGTTGGACTCGGAACGTGTGGACACCGGGCGTGAGTTGGACCCTGTACGGATAGGAGCGCCAGTCGCCGTTCTTGCTTGAATCACCCCAGGTGGGAGTGACGGGGAAGGCGAGATCAGCAGCCAGAGCCGAATCGACCAAGAACTCAGCTGTCCTGTCTGTATTGTCGTATACTGCGCTGTTCTTCTTGCCGTTGGTCACTCTGAAGGAGACGTCATAGGTCCCGCCGCGCACAATGTTGGCTTGGAACTCGATAAAAGACGCGGCGTTTTGGAAGCCTTTGGCAAACCCAGTACCGGTATAGCCCTTCCATTCAGTATCCCTGGCTACGCCGGGACCCATCGTGGCGTCTTCGGCTTCAAACAGATCGCCTGAGCTGACCAGCGGTGGCGGTGGTGCTTGATTGGTCTCGCCCAAGGCCGGTTCGACAACGCCGCCGGAGAGGATTCTCACCGAATGGAAAGCGCCGTCATCAGGCAGCTTGACATACAGGGTGTCCGTGAGACTGTCCGCCCAGTATGCCGCTCCGGCGGCAGCATCATAGGCCGCCAGGCTGGCGACGGCTGGCAACGCGGTGGCGTCGAGTGAGACGCCGGTGACCGCATGAACATGGTTGAACTTCAGGTTGTAGTCCCTGGCCGGCGGGCCGTAGGCCCCCGGGTTCGGTTCATGGCGGGCGTCAATTTGGAACTCGATGTCATTGCCGGAAACAATCGACTTGAACGTTGTTTCAGCGTAGGCGTTCTGCGTGAGATAGCGGCGAGTCTCGCCATCGTCCTCATACAGGGTGTAGGTGGACGTGCCGGAGGGGTAGATGTCCAGTGTCAGTGGGTTGAGCGGCACCTCATCGGCATAATCGACTTCCGGTCCCATAGGAACAATCGCCCCGGCTTTGACAAACACGGGGATCTCGTTGAGTGCGGCCGCCACGTTGATGCTCGCACCGGTGGCGCCACCTTCATAGCGCAGACCGTCAAAGTAGTTGTACCAAGTGGTGTTCGGAGGCAGCCAGACTGGCACGGTAGTCGACACAGTGGCCGATGCCGGTGCCACCAAGAACCAGTCGCCGAAGTAGTACTGCCGGTTCAGGTTCCAGGCCGCCGGGTTGGTTTGGGAATCATCCTCCAGGATCATGGCGCGCATCATCGGGATGCCCTGGGAATAGCCCTGCCAGGCTGTCGTGTAAATGTAGGGGTACAGGGCGTAGCGGATCTTGAGATTGTCACGCAACGTGTTTTGAGCAAGCGTGTTGTAGGTCCACGGTTCGCGGCCGTCGTGGCCATGGGTGCGCATAAGACCGTTCCAGGCGCCGAACTCGGCCGTCCACCTGGTGTATAGCGCGTCGTTAGGCCGGCCCATGAACCCGCCCAGATCGTGTGAGGCGGTCCAGTAGCCAACAAGCCCGGCATCTAGTTGGAACCCGATCTGGTTGTCGATTTCGGCTGAGGTGTTGTTGATATCGCCGGACCATGCGGTGGCAAAGTGTTGCCCGGCGTATGAGCCGCGAGTGATGAACAT
>JAIRTF010000065.1 GCA_031255075.1 Bifidobacteriaceae bacterium
CAGGAAAGCGTCCGTCTGCTTGAGTTCGGTAAAGCGGCGGTGGCCGCCCGCAACGGGTTCGCCTGGCTTGACGAAGACGGCAGACCAGACCTCAGAGCCCCCCTCAAATTGTGGATCACCTGTCGATTCACACACGTCTTCGCCTTGGGTGCGCTGATGCACCAGCCTGGCTGTGCCGAACTGGTAGACCATGGATTGGCTGCCCTGGCCGGTCCGTTTGCTGATTCGGAGTGCGGCGGCTGGTACGCCCAGATCAACCCAGACGGCACCCCGTTCGACACCACCAAGGCCGCCTACGCTCACGCCTTTGTGGTGCTGGCCGCCTCCTCTGCCATGGCCGCCGGCCGGCCCGCCGCCGCCGATGTCCTCAAACGCGCCCTGACCAACCAAAACGTCCACTTCTGGGAACCAGCCGAAGCAATGGTGGTGGACGTGTTCAACCGAGACTTCACCAAAGCTGATTCATACCGCGGCGTCAACGCCAACATGCACACCGTTGAGGCCTACATGTCCGCCGCTGACGCCACCGGCGATTCGCGCTGGCGCCGCCGCGCCCTGGCCATATCGGAACGAGTCGTGGGCCAAGCCCGCCAAAACCACTGGCGCATCCCCGAGCATTACACCGAAGCCTGGGAACCAGTTCTGGACTACAACCTGAACCACCCGGAAGACCAATTCCGCCCTTACGGTGCCACCCCCGGCCACGCCTTCGAATGGTCGCGGCTGCTGCTGGAATTGGAGGCCGCCTTAGGTCCGGCCGCGCCAGACTGGTTGAGGCCCGCCGCTGAAGAGCTGTTCAGCCGCGCTTACCAAGACGGTTGGAAAGAAGCACCCGCGCCCGGATTTGTCTACACCACCGATTGGACCGGCCGCCCGGTCATCACCGCCCGCCTGCATTGGGTGGCCGCTGAAGCAGTCGCCGCAGCCATCACCGCCTACCGGGTGACCGCTGATCCGCTCTACCACCACCTGTATTCGCGCTGGTGGGAAGTGATTGACCGGTGGTTCATCGACCGGCGGCAAGGTTCGTGGCATCACGAACTGGATCAGGCCGGCCGGGTCGGAAGGCGCCTTTGGCAGGGCAAACCAGACATCTATCACGCCTTCCAAGCCACTTTGATCCCGCGGCTGCCGTCGGCTCCCAGCCTGGCTTGGGCTCTGCGCACCGGACTGCTCGACCACAGCTGAGACGTCGAGGCGGCCGCCGGTCAGTGCGGGCGATCCAGACCGACCCTTTGCCTGGCCTGGGCTCTGCGCATTGGACTATTCCGCCGCAGTTGAGACGCCGAGGCGCCCACCGGCCAGTGCGGGCGATCGAGACCGACCCTTTGCCTGACTGTCTTGGCGGCCCGGCCACCGCCACCGAGCTTCGCGGGGTCCCCGGCAGGTTCGGCTGCCTCAGGCGATGCGCCGCAAGTCGGGTTCCAGGTAAATGGTTTGGCGCAAATCGACGGCGGCGCGCGAACGGACCTCGGCGGCATCGATCGCTGCGGCCAAACCTGCCACGTCCAAACTTGGGTCGGCTTCGATCTTGGCCGCCACCAACAGCTCATCCGGCCCCAAGTGCATCACCCGCAAATGGATCAATGAGACGATCCCTTCCTGGGTGAGGGCCTGTTCAATGGCGGCAATGTGTTCCGGGGAAGCACCTTCGCCCAGCAACAGCGACTTCATTTCAACTGCCAAAATGAACGCCACAATCACCAGCAACACACCAATGGCGGCTGAACCGACCGCATCCCAGCGCCCATCACCGGTGATCAAAGTGGCGCCAATGCCGGCGCCGGCCAACACCAAACCAATCAGCGCGGCTGTGTCCTCCAACAACACCACCGGCAGTTCTGGCAGCTTCGATTGGCGGACAAACTTGATGTAGCTGAGCGACCCTTTGATCGGTTTGGTTTCTTTGACGGCGGTCCGCAGTGAGAAGGACTCCATGATCAGGCCAACCACGATCACCGCGACCGGCACCCAATGCCAAGCGTCAATTGGTTCAGGATGTTTGAACTTCTCATAAGCCTCATAGAGGGCGAACAACCCACCGAGTGAGAACAACACCAGCGCCACGATGAACGCCCAAAAGTACCGGCCGCGGCCGTAACCGAAAGGATGGGAGGCGTCTGGTTTGCGCCGCGCTTCGCGGCCACCCAGCAGCAACAGCAGCTGGTTGCCGGAATCTGCCACCGAGTGGACACCTTCAGCCAACATGGAACTGGAGCCGGTCAACGCGAAGGCGCCGAACTTGGTTACCGCAATTCCAAGGTTGGCGCTGAGAGCAGCGATGATCGCCTTGGTTCCGCCGTGCGCACTCACTATTTGCCTTTCGTCGGGTGCTGGTCTGGGAGGCCAACGCTAACACGCCAGGCCGGCCGGTGGGTGTTAGCCGCCTTGGGCGTTGTGCTGGCTAGCTTTCTTGCCGTTCGAGGAATTCATACACATCGGTCAAGTCCACGCCGGGGAAAGCACCGGTTGGCATGGCCGCCAACACCGAGGAGTGTGGCCGGGCCGCCGGCAAAGCCACCCCCTGCCATTCCTCTGCCAACTCTGGCGGCGGCATCAGGCAACATGACGGGTCGGGACAATCAGATCGCAGGCGGGCCCGGGTTTCGCGGCCCAAGAACCATTTGGCGTCCTCTTGGCGGCAGCCTACCGAGACCGAAAAGACACCATCTTTGGTTCGTTTGAGGTGGGACGTACACCAATACGAACCGACCGGCGTGTCAGTGTATTGGGCGTACCGTTCGGGGGAGCCGGCCGCCTCAAAGACTGAACGCCCGGCCCAGTAGCGGCACATGAATTGGCCTTCGATGGCGCCCATCGGGTCGGTGGGGAACAAGACACCATCGTTTTCATACGATTTGTGGATCACGCCTGAGGAGTGAACCTTGGCGAAGTGGACCCTGATGCCAAGATGTTTGGTGGCCAGGTTGACGAACCGGTGGGCAGCCATTTCGTAGGAGACGGTGAACGCGTCGCGGAAGTCTTCGATGGCGATCTCCCGCCGGGCTTTGGCGCTGCCCAGCATCCAGACTGCGGCGCTTTCCGGCATCAGGACGGCGCCGGCCAAATAGTTGGCCTCCACTCGTTGGCGGATGAAAGCCTTGAAGTCTTCTGGTTCGGTGTGGCCCAAGACGTGTGAGGCCAGCGCTTGGAGCACTGTTGAGCGGTGATCGCCTGGGACGTCGCCAACCTGCCGGGGCAGGTAGAGGCGGCGCCGTTTGGTTTCCAGGACCGAGCGGGCGGTTTGCGGCAGGTCATCAACAAAGCGCAGCTCAAAGCCGAGTTTGGCGGTCAGGCGGGCCAGGTCGGCTTGGTCCATCGGCTGGCCCGGTTCGTGGTCTGCCAGTTCCAGGAGGCGAATGGCGGCTTTCTCCAGGTCTGGGAAGTAGTCGTCCTGTTCACGCATTTCCCGTCGCAGGGCGGCGTTGGCGCGGCGGGCTTCTTCGGGGGTGGCGACCCGCTCTTCACGCACCCGGTTCAGTTCGCGGGCCAGGCCGACCAGCGCTTGGAGGACTTCTTCAGGCGTGGTCCGGGTGACCTTGACCTTTGGTAGGCCGCGGGCCGCATATGAAGGGTCGCGTTGGTAGCGTTCCCATTCGATCTCCAGAGCGTCGCGGGGTGTCAGTGCCCGCGGATCAAACAGGGCTTGGGGCGCCACTCTCAATGCCGCGGCGATGGCGCCGATTTGGGCCAGCGTTGGTGCTCGCAACCCGTTTTCGATGGCTGACAGGCCCGATGCCGCGCGCCCAGCGGCCGCCCCCAGTTCTTCCAGCCGCAGGCCGCGTTGGAGGCGTTCGAACCTGATCCGCCGGCCGATCACCAGCGGGTCGAAAACGCCTGGAATGATGGCCGCAGTTGCGTCGGCTAAGGCCGCCGCGGATGCGTCAGAAGCAACAGCCATGACCCAAGCCTAGAACAATGGTCAAATTTCCGGGAGGGTAGAAAATGCCGGAGTTCATCGCGCGGCGGCCATGGCTACACTCAGCCGAGTTGCCTGATCTGCCGCCAGGGCCACCGCCTGATCCAGGTCAAGGTGACCGATACGGGCCGTGACCGGCCCAGACGTCGAATAGAACTGCACCGAACCCAGGCGGCGGGCGCTTTCCCAGGGTCCGGCTGTGACCTCGATTGCCTGGACCCGGCCATGGGGCACAATCACAGCCGAACGCACCAGCTGGCCGGTCCGCAGAATCAAGGCATCCTCGGTTTGGGCAAAGGCGGTACGTCTCCAACTGATCGGATCGAACAGCCGCGCCCGCCGCGGTGCACTGGTGAATCCTGGCGTCGGCCCGGTGCCAGTCATCGCCGCGGCCACCATGTCCCAAGTGCCGTGGTCAGCCAGCGCCGGTGCCACAGCCCAGATGGCCTTGCGGACGGTCTCCTCGTC
>JAIRTF010000080.1 GCA_031255075.1 Bifidobacteriaceae bacterium
GTCCATGGCAATCTGGTCATCAACCCGATCTCCTACACGGTCAAACTGCATGGCCGCAGCCTGGACCTGACCTACAAAGAGTTTGAGTTGCTGCGCTATCTGGCGGCCAACCCAGACCATGTCTACACCCGCGATCAGCTGCTCCAAGAGGTCTGGGGCTACGACTACTTTGGTGGCACTCGGACAGTAGATGTGCACATCAGGCGCCTGCGCGCCAAACTTGGTCCGGAAAACGACTACTTGATCGGCACTGTCCGCAACGTTGGTTACCGGTTCGACCCGCCGTCTGAGCGCCGCACCCGAGCCAACCGCGATACGTGACGGATGGGCCGCCCTGGCCAGGGCGAGCAGCGGCTGGGTTAGAGTGGACCGCGGCCGGGCCGCGGCAGCCCCGGGCTCCAACATTTGCCGCCTCGAGCGGCCTTCGCGCCGACTGGCGCTCCGCGGTCCGGCCCTTGCCAACTAGGCGCGCGGCATCGGCGGCAAAACGGGGTGCTGCGGCGAAGTAAGCTAGGGGGCGTTGTTCTTTGAAGTGCTTCCACAGGAGATCCGGTGCGGTTCCGTTTGACGCCTAAAGACGTGTCCTTTTTTGACTTGCTGGCGGCTCAGGCACGGCACCTGGTAGACGGGGCCGACGTGCTGGAGCAGATGATCGGCGCGGACTTTGATGAGCGGGTGGATCTAGCCGCCCAGTTGCGAGAGATTGAGCACAGCGCAGACAGCGCCACCCACAACATCATCAAGAAGCTGAACTCCACCTTCGTCACCCCGTTTGACCGGGATGACATCTATGACCTGGCGTCCGCTCTGGATGACTGTATGGACTACATGGAGGAAGCAGCCGATCTGATTGTCCTCTACCGGATTGACCGGCTGCCCAAGAAGACCGGCAAGCAGATCACCATCCTGCGGCGGGCCGCAGCCCAGACGGCGGAAGCCATGCCCAGGTTGAAATCCTTGGATGGGCTGGACGAATACTGGGTGGAGATCAACCGCTTGGAGAACCAAGCTGACCGGGCCTACCGGGCGCTACTGGCGGACCTGTTCGAATCCGAGACAGACGCCATCCATGTGATGAAGCTGAAGGAGCTGATCGAAGCTCTCGAACACGCGGCCGACGCGTTTGAGAAGGTTGCGAACACTGTCGAGACCATCGCTTTGAAGGAGTCCTGACCTTCATGAGTCCGGAGATCTTCCTGGCTATCACAGTCATGGCGATCGCGTTGGCCTTCGACTTCACCAACGGCTTCCACGATGCGGCCAACGCCATCGCCACGGCCGTGTCCACCCGGGCTCTGCGGCCCCGGACCGCCCTGACCATGGCGGCGGTGATGAACCTGATCGGCGCGCTGATGGGCACGGCCGTGGCCGAAACCATCGCCACGCAGATCGTCAACCTGGGTGGCCTTGACCAGCATGAACAGTTGTCGATTGTGCTGGCGGCCCTCCTCGGGGCGATCTCCTGGAACCTGATCACCTGGTGGTTTGGCCTGCCGTCATCCTCTTCACATGCTCTGATTGGCGGTCTGGCCGGCGCCGGGTTGGGCGCTGTGATCATCAACTGGAGTGAGGTCTCGGTCAAATGGGCCCAAATTGTCGAAAAGGTGATCATTCCGATGGTCGCCTCACCGGCGGTCGGCTTCACCCTGGCGTTTTTCCTGATGGTGGCCGTGATGTGGATCTTCCGGCGGTCTTCGCCTCACAAGGTCTACCGACGGTTCCGGGTGGCCCAAATCTTCTCTTCCTCGGCTATGGCCTTGGGGCACGGTCTGCAGGATGCCCAAAAGACCATGGGCGTTATCTTCATGGCCTCAGTAGCGGTTGGCTGGAACGAGGTTGGGGACGGCATTCCGTTCTGGATCAAGGCCCTGGCAGCCTCGGCCATCTCCGCCGGGACCTACTCCGGCGGCTGGCGGATCATGCGGACGCTGGGGCGGCGCGTAATTGAGTTGGACCCGGCCCGCGGATTTGTGGCCGAAGCGGTCGGCGCCACAGTGCTGTATGTGGCCGCCTTCAGCCCCATCCACGCGCCCATCTCCACGACCCACACCATCACCAGCGCCATCATGGGCGTTGGCGCCACCCGTTCGCTTTCAGCAGTGCGTTGGGGTGTGGCCAAGAACATTGTGGTGGCTTGGCTGCTGACCATGCCGGCCGCAGCGCTGATGGCGATTGTGGCGTTCTTGTCCATCCAAGGCATTGGGGCGCTGTTTTGATGTCCCGGCGTCCGTCTGGTGAGGGCGGGGGGTGGCGGCGCCGCTGGCCTCAGGCCGTCCTTGGCGGCCTGGTCTGCGCGACTACCGCCGCCACTGTGGCCGCCTGCGGCAGGCCTGAACCGGATCCGATGGCCGCTTACTGTGACGCGATTGCCAAACCATCCATCCAGCTTGACTCGGCCGCTCTGATCGAAGGCGACGAAACAGCCCTAGAGGACGCCCACACCCTGTATGCGGAAATCGCGGCTCTGGCACCAGCGGACATGGCCGCGCCGTGGCAGGTGGTCCAGAAGGAACTGGACTCAATGCTGAAGGCCGCCCGTGGCGATATTGCCGTAGCGGATGTTGACTACCAGGGCTTCAATGAGGCCGTCGTGACCATCGAGTCAGACCGCCGCGAACGCTGCGACTAGCCGCCCTGGCGCCGCCTCGGTGGCCGATGCCGCGCGTTTGGCTCGGTCGTTGGCGGCCACTCACCAATACCCGGCAACGAACACCTTCAGTGACATAGGGCACCTGCCGACGGATCCGCTTTCAGGCCGCCGAATCCTTCGCTGGACCCGCCACCGGAATGATTTCGATAATCCCTTCCAGTCCGGCGAAGTCCGCCGGGTTGCGGGTGGCCACAGCGCAGCCGTTGGCCAGGGCGGTGGCGGCTATCAGCAAATCAACCCGGCGCCTCCGGTTCAATTGCCGGCGCCGACTGGTCACTGCCAAGCACACAGCCCGGTAGGCCAGTGCGGCGGCATCGTCAAACGGCAGCCCCGGGCCGAAGGCGGCGCGGGCAGCGGCGGCTTGCAGAGAAGCGGCCGCACGGATCTCTGGCGCGGAAGCGAATTCGCCTTCGGTCAGTTCAGCGTGGCTGAGGGCGGAGACGTAGAACAGGTCTTGTTGGTGCTGGGCCACAAAGTCTTGGCTGGGCGGAATGATCAGCAGGTTTGTGTCCAGCAGGAGTTTCATTTGACCGTGCCCAGCGTGCCTTGAGCGTCGCGACCGTCTTCAACGAAGGCGGCCAGCGCGGCTGCACCAGCTGGTGCTGGAGCCGTCCTATAGAGGGCCGAGCCGAGCAACTCGGCGCCGGTCAACCCGCCATCGGCTGGCGCCGCGGTTTGGTGCACCGCCGGGCCGACCTCCACCCCGGTGTCCCGCCCGCGGGAGGCGACCCGGAACCGAGTGCCCTGGTCCCTGGCGGCTCGGACCACGCGCGAGGCGTTGGCCTGTAACTCGCGGATGCCGATTTCCTGAATTGCCATATGGCAAGTCTACATACATAAAGCGCACAAGTGACGCACTTTGGCTCGCTCCGTTGGGGTCCCCGCGGTGGGCGATGCCGCCACCAAAAGGGAATACGCGGGTTGCGACATTTCTAACTTAGGTTAGGCTAGCCTTGCTCGCCTCCAAGGCGTGCGGTTATGGCCGGTGGGCGCAGTCCCGCGTTGGGGGAACAACCAAGCGGGACGCGCTCGCTGAACCAGACCAGACCTCAACGCCCCCACCAAGCCCAAGGAGGACAACGGTGATCCGGAAAGCCGGAGCGGTGCTGGCCGTAATGCTGGCGGCAGTGGTTTCGCTGTTGGTATTCGCCTTACCGGCGCAGGCTGATACCACCACTTGGCACGGCGTGGCTGAGGAGATGGGCGGCCTGCTGGACAAAGCGGTTGAGCAAGGCAAAGCCGGTCAACCAGATGACGCAGTGGCTACAGTCAACAGCGCCTACTACGACTACTACGAAAAGCTCGGCTTCGAGGCCACTGTCAAGACCATGGTCTCCGGCCAGCAGGCCAACTCCGCGGAATACGAATTCACGCTGATCAAGCGGGCTCTGTCCGGTGGGGACATGGCCGGTGCCGAAGAACACGTCGGCATCCTCAAGCAAATGCTGCTGGACCAGGCTGAGGCGCTGGAGCCGGGCGGCTCCGGACCGACTGCCGCGGGGGTGCTGATCCAGGCGTTGGTCATCATTCTGCGCGAAGGCCTGGAGGCCATCATCGTGCTGGGCGCGATCATCGCCTACCTGGTCAAATCCGGGAACCGGAAGAAGCTGTGGCCGGTCTACGGTGGCGCCCTGCTGGCCCTGGCGGCATCGGTCGGCTTGGCTTTCGCCATCAACGCCGTGACCGGGCTGGCCGGCGCCAACCAGGAACTGGTGGAAGGCGTCACCGTGCTGCTGGCGGCGGGCATGTTGATCTGGGCTTCCAACTGGGTGCTGTCCAAATCTGACGCCGCCGCCTGGACCACCTACATCAAGGACAAGACCGGGACTTCGCTGAAACGCAGTTCGCTCTACTCGTTGGCGGCGGTGGCCTTCCTGGCCGTCTTCCGCGAAGGCGCGGAAACCATCTTGCTGTTCCAGGCCTTGCGAACCCAGGCCGGCGAACATGCCC
>JAIRTF010000171.1 GCA_031255075.1 Bifidobacteriaceae bacterium
GTTCGACTTGCATGTGTTAAGCACGCCGCCAGCGTTCGTCCTGAGCCAGGATCAAACTCTCCATCAAAAAACAGAAAACAAGACCCCAGCCAACAAAAAATGTCAACCAGGTCCAAAAAAGACCCATCAACACACATCCATGAACACACTGTTGAGATAAGAAACAACAAACCAACCCGAAGGATTTGGCTTTATCGTGCCGTTCCAGGCACAACTTTCTAAGCTTACACCATGAGCCCGGGGCCGTGCAAACCGGACACGCGGCTCGGCGCGTCTTCGGTTGGGCGCCCCATAGCCAGCTGGTAGCAGTGCGCGGGGGCGGCCACGCGGCATCGGCCACCACGGAGAAGTCTGGGGTGCCGAGCCGGGGCCAACGCGCCGCCAGCGGGCGGACGCCAGGTGGGTCAGAAGCGAAGGAAGACCGGCGTGCGGTACATCTCGCGGAACTGGACCACAGTGCCGGTGTGCGGCGAATCAATCATCATGTTGCCGCCGGCGTAGATGCCTACATGGCCGGGGAACCAGACAATGTCCCCGGGCTGAGCCTCAGAGGCCGGAATGATGGTGCCGGCTGCCTTCTGTGACGAGTCAGTCCGGGGGATGGACTTGCCAACCTGGGCGTAGACAAACTGGGTGAACCCGGAGCAGTCGAAGCCGGACGGGCTGGAGCCACCGTAGACATACGGCGTGCCGACGTATTGCGCGGCGATCTCCAAGATCTCGTTCCCGTGAATCGACTCGGGGATGTTGGTCGCCTTGTCGACGCTAGCCGCCGCCGAGCCGCGCGTGGAGCGCTGATTCGCCCGAGGTGCAGCTGGAGGCTCCGGAGGCGGTACCGGCTTGGTTACCGTCACAACCGCCGCTTCAGCGGTCCAGGCCGCATCTTCAGGAACCGAAGCAAGCGAGCGAGCGCCGATGGCGCCGCGGGCGTCTGCCGCCAGATGCCCGGTTTCGACAGCCTCGGTAGTCGCGGCTGCAGCGGGCGTCACCAGACCAAAGAGCATGCCGCTGGTGGCGGCCACGACGGCCGTCTTCCGAGCGACGTCACGATCTGAAAGGACTTGCAAAGGTGTGGTTGCACGTTCGGCCACGCAGTGCCGCGCGGCGTAGGTACGTGTTGACACGCTGTCTCCTCATAACCTGCGGAGTGAGCTGTCGGGTGCGGGCGGGAGATTTGCCCGGCCAGGTCCTAGGTCGACCTGTCTTTACCCCAAGGTGGTCACGCCGCACCACGCCGCCTCTTGACTTCAGGTCAACGCTTGGTGAAGCGATTCCGCCGGATTTGGTTCCTCCGTTCCTGCCAGTGTTTGTTGGCACCACAGCGGGGGCAGGATTCGGTATCCCGCGCGGCGGCCCTTAGAGGAGGGTTCTTCAGGCGTTCACCACCATACGGAACCCTTCGGCAAATGTCACGTTAAGATAACGGGAACTGGTGGAAGACATGTGAAGGAACTGTGAAGGCGCAGGTAGATCCACCTAAGATTGTTTCAAGAAAGTTGGCCTCAACTGGGCGTTTGCGGCCTGGCGCCGGGCTGTCAGGTGCCCTGCTCGGCTGCTTGAATCATCTCTTCGCGCGTCGCGAACTTAACCCTAGAACGCCCCGCAGACTCCCCCCGGGCGGCCTCCGCCCGGTCAACCGCCAGCCAATCGCGCCAGCTGACCGGCCGCACGCCGCGCTGGGCCAGCAGCCGCGTCAACGAATCAGACGAACGGTCCGGAGCAGGCGGCAAAGAGGCCAGATCCGCCACCATGTGGCCAACAGTTTCCAAGGCGTCAGACTTGGTGGAACCGATCAACCCGACCGGGCCGCGTTTGATCCAGCCGGTGGTATACAAACCCGCCAGCGGCGCCCCTGATTCGTCTACGACACGGCCGCCGGCATTTGGCACCACGCCCCGCAGTTCGTCAAACGGCGCTCCCGGCACCGGCGAACCGAAGTAGCCGACCGCTCGATAGATGGCCTGGACCGGCCAGGTGGCCAACTCATCGGTGTCCACCACGCCGCCAGCGCCATCCGGGCGGGTCCGGCGGACGGCCAGCCCAGTCACCGCGGTGGCGCCTTCAACCCGCTCTGGGCGCCAGAAGAAGTGCAAATGGATTGTCCGCTCCGCAGAGGCTGTCGGCGGCTGAGGGGCGTCACGCCAGGCCTCCAGAGTCTTGACCGCCTGGCGCAGGCGCCCGTTGGCGGCTATGGCCTCCAGTTCATGGGGGGTGAAGTCGAAATCGCGTTGATCCACCACCATCCGGACGCCGGGCACCTGGCCCAGTTCACGCAGCTCCAATGGGGAGAACTTGACCGCCGCCGGGCCGCGCCGCCCAAAGACGTGAATCTCCCGCAGGGGCGAATTCTGGAAGGTCTCCAGCACGTGGCCGGGCATATCAGTCTTGGCCAAGTCTTCTGGGCGGCGGGCCAGCACCCGGGCCACATCCAGGGCCACATTGCCGTTCCCAATGACCGCCACCTGTTCTGCATCCAGCGGCCAGTTCTGGGGGTAGTCCGGGTGGGCGTCATACCAGGACACAAAGTCTGCGCCGCCGAAGGACCCTGCCAGTTCCACCCCTTCAATGGCCAGGGCCGCGTCCTTGAGCGCCCCGGTGGCCAGCAGGACGGCGTCATACCGTTGGCGCAGTTCCGCCAGCGACACATCGGTGCCGACCTTGATGTTGCCCCAGAAACGCACCTGGCCGCCGTCCAGAATCTGGTGCAGCGAATCGACAATCGACTTGATCCGCGGGTGATCCGGTGCCACCCCATAGCGAATCAGCCCAAAAGGTGTGGGCAGCGCCTCCAACACGTCGATCTGAGCCTCCGGTAGGCGGTTGGCCAGAATCTCCGACGCGTACAAGCCGGCCGGCCCGGCTCCGACCACCGCGATCCGCGGAAGACTGGTCGCCTCAGACAAGCTGTCTCCTTATAACTCTTTAGCTCTTAAGTCCACGCGGGCGCCAGTTGCTTTCCAGCGGCACCCGAATCCTGATGCTGAGTCAGGCTAGGCGGCGGACAAACAGGTCCGCAACTTCTGCCAGAGCCTGCTTGACCGGCCCGGCCGGCAACGGATCCAAATGACCCAACGCCTGGTTGGCCCAACTGCGGGCCAGCGCCCGGGCCTCGTCCAACGCTGGGTTGGCGCACAGGCGGTCCACTACGGCGGCCAGGACCGCGTCATCGGACAAATCGCCGGCCATGTCTTGCGCCAGGCGGATGTCTTCCGAATCGGAGCGGCCCTCTGCCTGATCGCGGCGAGCAGCGGCCTCCACCAACAGCCGCGGCATAGTGGGAACGCCTTCACGCAAGTCGGTGCCGGGGGTCTTGCCGGTAACGGCGGTCGGGGAGGTCAGGTCAATGATGTCATCCGCTAGCTGGAAGGCCACGCCAACGGCCTCACCGTAGGCCACCAGGGCCTCCACTTGAGTGGCAGGCACCCCCGCCAGCTGGGCCCCGAACCGTGCCGAGGTAGCAATCAGCGCGCCGGTCTTATCAGCCAAGACCGACAGGTGGAAAGCCACCGGGTCTTCATCAGCGGCCGGCCCGGTGGTCTCATGGATTTGGCCAAGGCATAGCCGCTCAAAGGTTTGGGCTTGGATCAGCACATATTCCGGCCCCAAACCAGCCACGATTTGGGACGCCCTGGCGAACAGCAGATCCCCGGTCAGGATCGCTACCGAGGGGCCGTAAACCTCATGGGCGGATGGTGTGCCGCGTCGCAGCGGAGCCGCGTCCATCACGTCGTCATGGTAGAGAGACGCCAAATGGGTCAACTCCACCACTGCCGCCGAATCAATCACCCGTTGGTCCACACCGCGACCCAAGGATGCGCCCAGCAACACCAACAGCGGGCGCAGACGCTTACCACCGGCCTTCAGCAAATGCGAACTGGCTTGTTCAACCATCGAATCAGACGAGGCAACGGCACTCTCCAAGCGCGCTTCAACTTCTCGCAGTCCCCTTACCAGCGTGGCTTGAAGGTCCGGGTCGGCAAGGGAGATAGCCAGTGTGGCGTCAGTCATTCGGCTCCTAGCAGCAGATCGGCAAGCACTAGCGCGTCAGCATCAACAGGCTGGACAGCTCCTCAGTGAAGCTCAAGAACCAGCCCGGCACAATGCCCAGCACCAGAGTAAGTGCCAACGATACAGCTATAGCGATCTGTGTGAAACCGAGAGTCCGGACACCAATACCAGGGCCAACTGTTGTCAGCCGGACTTCTTCATCTGGCGGTGAGTCGAAGAACATGACCTGAATAACCCGCGCATAGAAGAAGGCCGCCGCCGCAGAGCAAGCCAAACCAACAATGCCCAGGGCCGCCGCACCGGAGCCGAAGGCGGCCCCGAAGACAGCGAACTTGGCCACAAACCCGGAGGTCAGCGGAATGCCCGCGAAGCTCAGCAAGAAGATCGCGAAGCAACCGGCCAGCAACGGCGAACGCCGCCCCAGACCACGCCACTGATCCAAACCGGTGGCCTCGCCACGCATGTGTCCGTCCGAATCAACCTCCCGCACCAGCGACAGCACCCCGAAGGCGCCAACTGTTGAAATGCCGTAAGTGAACAGGTAGAACAGTGACCCACTAAGCCCTTCCAGGCTGTAGGCGGTGACGCCCACCAGGATGAAACCGGCGTGAGCAATGGCAGAGTAGGCCAGCAACCGTTTGACGTCCTTTTGGACCAGGCCAACCACGGTGCCAACCACCATGGTCAAGATGGCAACTGTCCACAGGACCGGTTCCAGGCTCCACTCCAGACCGGGCACCATGGCGTAGATCACCCGCAGCAAAGCGCCGAAAGCCGCGATCTTGGTGCAAGCCGCCATGAAACCGGTGACCACTGTGGGCGCACCTTGGTACACGTCCGGCGTCCAAGCGTGGAACGGCACGGCGCCCACCTTGAACAGCAAACCGACCAGGATCAGCACCGCGCCAACCACCAGGATTGGGCTGAGCCCGGTAACCGAGGAGACCGAAATCTGAATCACGTAAAGGTTCAGCGTGCCGGTCGCGCCGTACACCCAGGCCGCCCCGAACAGGAAGAAGGCGGAGGCCAAGGCTCCCAGCAGGAAGTACTTCAGGGACGCTTCTTGCGACAACAGCCGCCGATGCCGCGCCATGCCCGTCAGCAGATACAGCGGCAAAGACAGCACCTCAAGTGAAACAAACAAGGTGATCAGATCGGTGGCCGCCGGGAAGAGCATCATGCCGCCGACAGCAAACAACACCAGCGGGAAGACATCAGTCTGGGTCCAGCCGGCCCGCCGGACCTGCTCTTCATATTCAGACGCCGGCACGGCCGAAGCCTGCGGCGCGAAGGCGTCCTCACCTTGGACGGTGCGGTCCGCAATGACCAACAATCCCAGCAACGAACAGGCAGCGATGGCCAGTTGCAAATACAAAGCCATCGGGTCAACCGCCAGGTTGCCTTGGGCGGCAGCCGTGGTGGACGATGACGCGGTCAACGCCAGTTGCAACGCCACCAGCCCGGCAGCCGCTACGGACAGCAAAGCCAACGGAACCTGGACCAGGCGCCGCGCCTGGCGCGGCACGAAGGCCTCAACCAGCGTGGCCACGACGGCCGCGCCTAGCACTATCAGGACCGGCGCCAGAGCCGACCATTCAATATGGATCTCAGGGGCTGCAAGCACACTCATGACTGACCCCCTTCCAGGCTTGAACTGGCTCTACCGACGGTGACCAGGCTTTCCGCGCCTGGATCAGGCGCTGACAGCAGGTTCTCCAGAACCTCCGGCAGTGGTTCCTTGTAGCCGGCCTGTTCAACGGTTTCAGCGGCCGGGGCCTTCAACCAGTCGATGGCGGGCTTTGGATACAGGCCGAACACCAGCATCAACGCGATCAAGGGCGCGACAACCCACAGTTCGCGGCCGTTCAGGTCCGGTGTGTCTGCCAGATCGTCCTGCTTGGGGCCGGTGAAGATCTTTTGGTAGGCGATCAGTATGTACAGCGCCGCCATGATCACACCCAGAGCGGAGATGACCGCCGCCGCCGGGATCCGTTGATAAGTGCCAACCAGCACCATGAACTCGGAGACAAAGGTGGACAAACCGGGCAGCGCCACGGCGGACAGGCCCACCACCAGGAAGGTTCCAGCCAGCAGCGGAGTGGTCCGTTGCAGACCGGGACCCATCTTGGTCATGTCTTGAGTGCCGCGCCGGGCAATCAAGAAGCCGGCCAACAAGAACAAGGCGCCGGTCGATAGACCATGGTTGACCATGTAGAAGCTGGCGCCGATCTCCGCCGTGGATGTGAAGGCGAACACACCTAGGACAATGAAGCCGAAGTGGGAGACCGATGTGTAAGCGATCATTCGCAGAATGTCGCTTTGGCCAAGCGCCAACAGCGCACCCCAGAAGATCGAAACCACCGCCAGCACCACTATCACCGGCGCCGCCCAAGTGGTGGCCTCCGGGAACAACGGCAGACACAAGGTGATCATGCCGAAGGTGCCAACTTTGTCCAAGACGCCCACCAACAGAACGGAGGTTCCGGGCTTGGCGGCCTGAGCGGCATCGGGCAACCAAGTGTGGACCGGGAACATTGGTGCCTTGACAGCGAAAGCCACAAAGAATGACAGGAACATCAGCCGTTCCACGCTGGTGGAGCCCCAATCGAAGCCGATCAGCGAATCGATCATGAAACCGGTGCGTCCGCGCGGGCCGGATGTCCACACGGCGATCACACCGGCCAGCATCACCAGGCCGCCGGCCAGCGAATAGAGCAGGAACTTGACGGCGGCTTTCTTGGCCCCCGGCCCGCCGAACGATCCGATCATGAAGTAGACCGGGATCAGCATCGCCTCAAACAGCAGGTAGAAGAAGAACACGTCCCGGGCGGCGAAGACCGCGATCATGAACGTCTCCAGGCACAGCACCAAAGCCGCGTAGTGGGCGGCCTTGGCCGGGTCTGGTTGTTCCTTCCAGGCGGCCAGCAGCACCAACGGCACCAGCAGGGCGCTGAGCAGCACCATGGTCAGGCCGACACCGTTAACTCCCACCGCGTAGGACACGCCGAACTGAGGAATCCATTCGTAGCGCTCAGCGAACTGGATAGAACCGTCCGCCTTGAAGCCGGTGGCCATCACCACCGCTAACGCCAAAACCACCACGGACCAGCCGAACGCGATCTGCCGGGCGAAACGCTGGAGGGCGGGGCCGCCCAGCCAAACCACCAAGGCGCCCACGGCGGGGGCCGCGATCAGCACAGTCAACCAGGGGAAAGTCTCCATAGTCATATCTCTTTTCCTCTACCCCTGCACCGCCAGAACTATGGCCACCAGCAGGATCACTCCCGCCAGCATGGTGGCCGCGTAGGAACGGACGTAGCCGTTCTGCAGCCGGCTGACCACTGAGCCAATACTTTGGAACAGGGCGCCGATGCCGCGCACCGCGCCGTCCACCACCTTCTCGTCCACCTCGGTTGTGCCCCGTACCAGAGCCTGGCCGGGCACCACCAGCAGCGCGTTGTTGAGTGTGTCTTGATACAGGTCAGCCCGAGCCGCCCTGACCAGACCATCGGCCGCCGGTGGCAATACTGGCACCACCGCCGTCTTGGTGCCGAACTTGACCCAGGCGATCCAGGCACCGATCACCACCAACGCCAAAGTTGAGCCCATGATCACGTACTGGTTCAAGACCGGTTCGCCGTGGTGACCTTCAACCAAAGCCGGCGCCAGGTATTCATCGAACTTGACCAGGGTCAAGACCAAGCCCAGGCCGATTGAGCCGAGCGACAAGATGATCATTGGCACGGTCATCAGCGGCGGGCTTTCATGCGGGTGTTGGCCATCGGTCCAACGGGCTTTGCCCTGGAAGACCATGAAGAACAGCCTGGACATGTAGAAGGCGGTGATGCCTGCGCCGAGCATTGCTACCAGGCCGAACACCCAGGCTTGCCAAGGCTGGCCATCTGGTGGCACGAAGGCCTGCTCAATGATCTTGTCCTTGGAGAAGAACCCGGCGAACGGCGGGATGCCCAAGATGGCCAGCCAGCCGGCCATCATGGTCAGCCAGGTGACGCGCATGAACTTGTCCAGCGCCCCGAACCGCCGCATGTCGACTTGGTCTGACATGGCGTGCATTACCGAACCGGCGCCCAGGAACAGGCCGGCCTTGAAGAAGCCGTGGGTCAGCAGGTGCATGATGGCGAAAATCCCGCCCACCGGGCCTAGGCCCGCCGCCAGCATCATGTACCCGATCTGGGACATGGTCGATGCCGCCAAGGCCTTCTTCATATCATCTTTCGCACACCCGACTATGGCGCCGTACAGCAAGGTGATGGCGCCGACTATCAGCACCGCCAGGCGGGCGTTGGCCGTGTGTTCGAAGATGGGGCCGGACCGGACCACCAGGTAGACACCGGCGGTCACCATGGTGGCGGCGTGGATCAGGGCCGAGACCGGCGTGGGGCCGGCCATGGCGTCACCGAGCCAGGATTGGAGCGGGAACTGGGCCGATTTGCCGCAGGCCGCCAATAGCAACGCCAAGCCGATCAGCGTCAAGGTGGCCGGGCTGGCGTGGGCCGCCGCCGCGAACACACCGGAGAAGGACAGGGTGTGGAACTGGCTGAACATGATCATCATGGCGATCAACATGCCGACGTCACCGACCCGGTTGGCGATGAACGCCTTCTTGGCCGCAACGGCGTATTCGGTCCGGTAGTTCCAGAAACCGATCAACAGGTAGGAGGCCAGGCCAACGCCTTCCCACCCGACGAACAGCACCAGGTAGGAATCAGCCATCACCAGTGTCAGCATGGCTGCCACGAACAGGTTGAGGTAGGCGAAGAAGCGGCGCCGGTCTGGATCATGTTCCATGTAGGCGATGGAGTAGATGTGGATCAGGGTGCCGACAAAGGTCACCAGCAGCACAAAGGCCATTGACAGCTGGTCAATCTGTAAACCCAGGTCAAGGGTGAAGCTTCCCCCGGCGATCCAGGTGCCCAGCACCACGTCTTGGGCTCTTTCGGCAGCGGGTTGGGCCAACATGGCGAAGAACACCCAGCAGGCAACCACACAGGAGGCGGCCGAGGCGGCCACACCCAACAGGTGGCCCCATTTGTCCGCCAGACGCCCGGCCAACAGCAAGATGCCGGCGCTGACCAGCGGGATGGCTATTACCAGCCAGGCGGCGGAAGCCGCGGGTGTTACCTCAGCGGCGGCCAGAACTAGATTCTCGGTCATGGGTCAGTGCCTCATCAGATTCTCGTCGTCAACGCTGACAGTGCGTCGGGTGCGGAACAGGGACACGATGATGGCCAAGCCCACCACCACTTCAGCGGCGGCCACCACCATCACGAAGAAGGCCGCCAGCTGACCGGTCAGATCACCCCACATGCGGGAGAACGTCAAGAACGCCAAGTTGGCGGCGTTCAGCATCAATTCGATCCCCATGAACACGATGATCGCGTTGCGCCTGACCAGTACGGTGACGGCGCCAATGGTGAACAGAATCGAAGCCAGGATCAAATAGGCGCTAACGGTCATGACTTCACCTCGCCTTCTCCGGCCTCAGGTTTCCGGCCTTGGGCTTCGGCCTCGGCCGCCAGTTGCTGGGGGGTTTCGGCTACGGCGGGTATGTCACCGGCCGGTGGGACGGCATCGGGCCGGCGGGTGGCGGGCACCTCATCCGGTAGCAAGTCTTGGGCCACGCCCTTGAGGCGGTGGACCTGTCCACGCATCCGCAGCACTGTGGGCACCGAATCTTCGATGACGTCGCCGCCGGCGTCCAAGGCGGGGATGTCCGCGGCGTTGTGACGGGCGTAGTTGCCGGGAGCCGGCGGTGGGGTCAGCCGCATGCCATCGCGCAAGCGGATGGCGGCGATCTCCCCTTGGGTGATCCGTTTGGTCAAGCGCACCCGGTGGGTCATGATGACCGCGCCAAGCGCCGCGATGATCAGCAGGCAGCCGGTGATCTCCAGCGTGAAGGCGTAGTTGGAGAACAGGATTTCAGCCAAGGCCGAAGGGTTGGACACTTCTGGATCCTGGGGGATTCCCTGAACTGGCGGCATGGTCGATTTGAGGACCGCACCACCCAAGCAGGCCAGCAGCCCCAAGCCGAACAGCACGCCTAGTGGCCGTTGGCCGCGGATTGTTTCGATGAACGAATCGGAAATGTCCACGCCGACCAGCATCAGCACAAACACGAACAGCATCATGATGGCGCCGGTGTAGACAACCAGTTGCGCTACACCCAGGAACGGGGCTTGCAGTGCAAAGTACAAGAAGCACAACCCGACCATGACCAGCACAATCGCACAGGCGGTGACGACCGCCCGCTTGGAGAACAGCAGGGCGAACGCCGCCAGCACCACAATGGCGCCAACTGTCCAGAACAGAATCTGTTCTGGCACCGACATCACCAGGCTCGGGTCGGTGGCGGCCAGAGTAGTCATCGCGCTCACCTCACAGCTCCTCTCTCGGCTCCGCTCAGCGAAGGATCTTCAGGCCGGTTGGTCCGCACCCATTCGACCTGTTCAGGGCTGGGGCCCTGGACCTGTCCGGAGTAGTAGTCGGCGGTGGTGGCGTCCTGACGCATCGGATGCGGCGCCGCCAGCATGCCTTGTTCCATGGGGGCCAGCAGTTGATCTTTGGTGTAGATCATCTGTTCCCGGTTGGGCGCCGCCAACTCGTAGTTGGTGGTCATGGTCAGCGCCCGGGTGGGGCAAGCCTCAATACACATGCCACAGAAGACGCACCGCAGGTAGTTGATTTGGTAGACCCGCCCGTACCTTTCACCAGCCGAATACTGGGCGTCTGGGGTGTTGGCGCCGGCTTCGACAAAGATGGCGTCCGCCGGGCAGGCCCAGGCGCACAGTTCGCAGCCAACGCATTTCTCCAACCCATCCGGGTAGCGGTTGAGTTGATGACGTCCGTGGTAGCGAGGGAACGGCGGCGGGAACTTGCCGCGGAACGGGTACTGCTCGGTGACCGGCTTTTCGAAGAAGGTCCGCAAGGTGACGCCGAAGCCCGCCCAAGGGGCCAACCCAACGCCAATGAAGCCCTTCTCTTTGCGGTCCGCGACCAGCGGCTTTTGTTTCTTGCTCACGCTTCCTCCTCGCTTGCGGTCACAACCGGCAAGGTGACGGTGTCAGCTGGCACCGTGATGGCCTCCCCGGCGGACCGAGGTGACGGCGGCAACACTTGACCAGGCAGTGGCGGCACTGGGAAACCGTCCGCGAACGGGTCAATCACCACGTCCTCAGCGGGCGTGGCGTCTTCCTTGGGTTCCTTGATGGGCCAGTACCAAATGATCAAGAACACCACCAGCACCCAGGACAGCAGCGGGACGGCCCAGCTGTTGAAGTGGTAGTCGGTGAATTCGTCGATGGCGCGGATGGCGGTCAGGATCACGATCCAAGCCAGCGCCAGTGGCAGTAGGCCCTTCCAACCGAGTCGCATGAACTGGTCGTAGCGGAGCCTGACCACGGTGCCGCGGACCCAGACGAAGACGAACATCAGCAACCAGGTCTTGGCCAAGAACCACAAGATTGTCCAGTAGCCGGTGTTGAGGGCGCCGTCCCACAGGGTGGAAAGTGGCCACGGTGCGCGCCAACCGCCCAGGAACAAGGTGGTGCAGACGGCGGAGACGTTCAGCATGTTGATGTATTCCGCCAGGAAGAACCAGGCGAACTTCATTGACGAGTATTCCGTCATGTAACCGGCCACCAGTTCGCCTTCGGCTTCTGGCAAGTCGAAGGGCAGACGGTTGGTCTCACCGATCATCGAGATGATGTACAAGAAGAAGCTGGGTGCCAGCATGACGCAGTACCACAGCTTCTCTTGGGAGGACACAATGCCTGAGGTAGACATGGTGCCGGACATGATGAAGACCGTCACCAGGCTCATGCCCATGGCCAGTTCGTAGGAAATGATCTGAGCCGTGGAGCGGACCGAACCGAGCAGCGAGTAGGTGGCCCGTGAGGCCCAGCCGCCCAGCACAATGCCGTACACGCCGACGGCGGTAACGGCCAGGATGTACAGCACCGCTACCGGGAAGTCTGTCAGCTGCAGTGGGGTGGAGATGTCGGTGAAGGGGATCTTGACTTGCCCGCCCACCGGAATCACCGCGAAGACCATCAGGGAGGCGGCCACGGAGATACCAGGCGCCACGATGTAGACCAGCTTGTCCGCCCGGCGGACGTTGATGTCTTCTTTCAGCAGCAGCTTCATGGCGTCATAGACCAACTGGAACAGGCCCATGGGTCCGCGCACGTTGGGGCCGATTCGCTGCTGCAGCCGGGCGATGACCTTGCGTTCAAACCAGATCGCGATGATCACCGAG
The DNA here is from genome assembly GCA_031255075.1 of Bifidobacteriaceae bacterium. Classification (GTDB taxonomy): domain Bacteria; phylum Actinomycetota; class Actinomycetes; order Actinomycetales; family WQXJ01; genus JAIRTF01. The sequence continues at coordinate 12,284 of JAIRTF010000171.1, forward strand.
ACCAGCGCGCAGATCAGGATCAGCACCGCTTTGCCAATCACGATCCAAACGTTGTCTTGGCTGAAATCAGCTTGCGGCGGGTTTGTGGCCGCCGCCAGAACAATGCCGTTCACTGCCCAACCTCCTTTAGAGCGGCCAGTTGCACCACGGCGCCGCTGGTTACACCCAACGTTTCGAGGACCCAGCTACCTGGCGACTTGGCAGGCAGGTGGATCAAGTTGGCGGCGGCCGTCGCTTCAACTTTGCACGGCAAAACAATTTGCCCTCGTTTGGTACTGACTGCCACCGGGTCGGAGTCTTTGACGCCCAGCTCGCGTGCCAGTTCGCTTGACATCCGTACCAACGGTGCCGGGGCCGATGCCGCCAGATACGGTTCGTAGTCCAGCCCGGCCGCGCAGTCCACCTGCATCCGCCAAGTGGACAAAATCGCCTCGCCGGCGCCAGTTGGGCGCACCGGGGGCGGAGCTACCGCCGGGGCTGGGGCGCGTTCGGCGCCTGGTTTCAGTTCGGCCAGCGCCTGGTGGACTGCCGCGACCGATCCGATCGGCTGCGGTTTACCCAGAGCCTCAGCCAGACGGGCCAACACTTTGGCATCGCTGACCGCGGTGGACACCAACACCTGCGGGAACGGCCGGACCCGGCCTTCCCAGTTGATGAAGGTGCCGGCCTTCTCCTGAGGCGGTGCCACCGGCAGGATCACATCGGCGAAGCTTTCGACAGCTCCCCGGCGGACGCCCAAGGCCACCACTTTGGCTTTGGCGAAAGCCTCGCGGGCCAGGTGCGGATCGGGCAGATCAGACACTTCCAAACCGCCAAACAAGATGGTGTCGATCTCACCGGCGGCGGCCGCAGCCACCGAACCGGCCAAGTCAAGGCCCATCGGCAATCCGTCCTGGGCGGCCCGGCCACCCAAGCGCAAACCTGGCAGCAGCCCGGCTTCCAAGGCGGCGCGCTCACCGGCGCGCCGTGGCATCCAGACCAGTTTGGCGTCCAGCGCCGCAGCGGCCTTCAGCGCGTTCGAGAAAGCTCCCGGTGAACTGGCCAGGCGTTCGCCCACCACAATCACACTGCCGGCCAACTCTGGTTTGCCGGCCTTGCCAAGAGCCGCCAACTCGGACAGCCACTGGCCTTCTTGGCCAGGCAGGCAGCGAATCAGCTTGCCGCCCAACCGTTGGACGCCGCGGGAGGCGAACGGCGCCAAGGCGTACACCTTGGTGCCGGCTTCCCGCAGCCGCAAGTAAAGGATGCCGCCTTCTTCTTCCGGTTCGAAGCCGGCCAGCACCACGGACGGGGCGGCGATCAGTTCTTCCAAACTGACCCCGGCGCCGGACCCGGCCACATGGTGGGCCAGGAACTGCGCCTCTTCGGCGGAGGAGACGCGGGCCCGGAAGTCCACGTTGTCTGTGCCCAACACCCGGCGGGCAAAAACACCATAGGCGTAGGCGTCTTCCAAGGTCAGGCGGCCACCTGGCAGCACCGCGGTGGTCTTGGCCTGGCCCAGAATCTCAGCAGCGGCGGCAATCGCCACCGGCCAGGACACCTCAACCAGTTCGCCATCGCGGCGAACCAGCGGCTTGTCCAGCCGGTCCGGCGCAGTCTGCCAGCGGAAACCGAACCGGTCTTTGTCAGAGATCCACTCTTGGTTGAGTGTCGGATCATCGCCGGCCTGGCGCCGCAGCACCACACCCCGGCGGTAGTCGATTCGGATAGCCGAACAGTTCGCGTCGTGTTCAGCCACACTGGCGGTCGAAACCAAATCAAAGGGCCGCGCCCGGAACCGATAGGCCGCTGAGGTCAGCGCCCCGACCGGGCAAATCTGCACAATGTTGCCGGCGAAGTAGCCGGCGAACGGTTCACCGCAAACCGCCGGTACGTCACCGGTCGACTCATCGGCGGCCTCACCGGCCACTGGTGCGACACCCAGCACATCGGCATCGAACGTGCCGATCTGTTGGTTGGCGCCACGCATCTGCAGGGCGATGAACGGGTCACCGGGAATCTGCAAAGCAAACCGGGTGCAACGCTGGCACAGCACACAACGCTCCCGGTCCAGCAGAATCTGCGGGGTCAAGGACAGCGGCTTGGGGAAGGTGTTCTTCTTGTCCACGAACCGGCTGACCGGCCGCCCGGTGGACATCGCCTGGTTCTGAAGCGGGCATTCGCCGCCCTTGTCGCAGACCGGGCAATCCAACGGGTGGTTGATCAACACCAACTCCGCCACCTGCTCTTGAGCTTCCTTGGCGGCGGCCGAGGTCATCTGGGTGCCGACCACCATGCCGGGTGTGACCTCAATGGCGCAGGCCGGCTGCGGCTTGGGGAAGGGACGCAGTTTGCCCTCCGGGCCGAACGGCGAAGCCACGTCCACCAGACACTGGCGGCAGGCCGCCACCGGCTTGAGCAGCGGATGGTCACAGAACCGGGGGATCATGATCCCGGCTTGTTCAGCCGCACGGATGATCAACGTGCCCTTCGGAACGTCAATCTCGATCCCATCAATGGTGCAGGTCACCATGGTTTCAGCGCTCACAATGTCACCGCCTCGAACAAGTAGGAAGCGGCATGGTCAAACGGGCAGGCGCCCAGTTCGATGTGCCTGGCATATTCCTCCGGGAAGAACTTCAACGAAGACGTCAGGGCCGATGGCGCGCCATCTCCCAACGGGCAAAAGGCCCGGCCGACAATCGACTTGGGAATGTCCTGGAGGATCTGCATGTCCTCAGGGCGGCCACCGCCGGCCTCGATGCGCCTCAGCACCGACCGCAACCAGAAGGTCCCCTCACGGCACGGTGTGCACTTGCCGCAGGACTCGTGAGCGTAGAAGTCCATCCAGCGGCTGACCGCCCGGACCACGCAGACCGTCTCATCGAAGCACTGCAAAGCCCTGGTCCCAAGCATGGAACCCGCGGCTGCGACCGAATCGTAATCCAGCGGCACATCGAGTTGTTCCGGGGTGAACATCGGCGTGGAAGACCCGCCCGGCATCCAGAACTTCAGCTGGTGGCCTTGGCGAACCCCGCCGGCCAACTCGAGCAACTCCCGCATAGTGATGCCCAGCGGCGCCTCATATTGGCCGGGCCGTTCGACATGGCCGGACAGTGAGTAGATGGCCACACCGGTGGATTTCTCGGTACCGATGGACTTCCACCAATCAGCGCCGTTCTTGACAATCCACGGCACTGAGGCGATCGATTCGACGTTGTTGACCACTGTGGGCCTGGCATACAGGCCGGCCACCGCCGGGAACGGCGGCTTCAACCGGGGCTGACCGCGGCGGCCCTCCAGTGAGTCCAGCAGGGCTGTTTCTTCACCGCAGATGTAGGCGCCGGCGCCGGTATGGACGGTAACTTCCAGATCGAAGCCGCTGCCCTTGATGTTGTTGCCCAACAGGCCGGCTTGCTTGGCTTCACGAACCGCGTTCAGCAGCCGGCGGTAAACATGGACCACCTCGCCACGCAGATAGATGAAGGCATGATGGCAGCCAATCGCAAAGGAGGTGATGATGACACCCTCCAGCAGCGAGTGCGGGTCTGCCATCATCAACGGGATGTCCTTGCAGGTGCCCGGCTCTGATTCGTCGGCGTTGACCACCAGGTAGCGGGGGCCGCCATCTGGTGGCGGCAAGAACGACCATTTGACGCCGGTTGGGAAGCCGGCGCCACCACGGCCCCGCAGACCGGAATCCTTGACCGTGTCAATAATGGCCGCGGGCTCCATCTTCAAAGCCGCCGCCAAAGCCTCATAACCGCCGGTCGCTTCATAGGCCTTGAGTGTCCAAGACTCCGGGTTGCCCCACCGCGAAGTCAGTAACGGCATCAACGCTGTCACTTGTCCGCCTCCTTATCCGCCGCACCGGGTGCCGGGGCCGACCCGGCGGCATCGGCCACCACACTGGTGCCACCCTGGGCGGCCGCCAAGTCTTTGCCCACTACGGACGGCGCCCCAGCGGATGGCCCCTGATTAGCCAGGCCATCATCGAAGCCGGCCAGAGTGCGGGACACTTCCTTGAAGGTAGGCACCTGATCCGGGCCACGAGTTGGCCGGCAAGGCCGGCCGGCCCGGAGCGCCTCGACAACCTCAACGGCGCTGGTCGGCGTCTGGTTGTCGAAGAACTCCCAGTTGACCATCATGACCGGGGCGTAGTCACAGGCCGCGTTGCATTCGATCTTCTCCAGCGTGAACAGGCCATCATCTGTGGTCTGATCGTTGCCGACGCCCAGGTATTCGCTCAGCCGCTCATAGATGGCGTCGCCACCCATCAGGCCGCACAGCGAAGTGATGCATACCCCCAGGGTGTACTGGCCGTTGGGCTGCCGTTTGAACTGGCTGTAGAAGGTAGCCACCGCGCTGACCTCGGAAGCCGTCAAATCCAGCGTCTCGGCACAAAAGGCGATGGCGTCCGGTGAGACATAGCCGTCAATCGACTGGGTCAGATGCAGCATCGGTAGCAGGGCGCTGCGCGGTGAGGGGTAGCGCGCCATGATCTGGGACGCATCGCGCTTCAACGCCCTCAAAGTTTCGGGAGCATAACTCACCGGTCCACTCCTCCCATCACCGGGTCAATCGAAGCCAAAGCCACCACCACATCGGAGATGGTGCCGCCGTTGCACAACGCCGCCATTGACTGCAAGTTGTTGTAAGAAGGTTCACGCATGTGAACGCGGTAGGGCCGGGTGCCGCCATCAGACACCACGTGGACGCCGTAGACGCCCTTGGCGTGCTCAATGGTCTGGAAAGCCTGGCCGGCCGGCACCTTGAAGCCCTCAGTCACCAGTTTGAAGTGGTGGATCAAGGACTCCATAGAACTGGCCATGATCTCTTTGACGTGTTCATGAGATTGGCCTTGGCCGTCCGGCCCGATCTCCAACTTGGCCGGCCAAGCGATGGACGGATCATCCACCATGACCGAGCCGGGCTCCATCGCTTCCAACTTGTCGATGCATTGGGCCACGATCTTCATCGATTCGCGCATCTCATTGGACCGGACCAGGTAGCGTCCGTAGGCGTCCGCGGTGTCCGCTGTGCAGACATCGAAGTCGAATTCGTCATAGCTGCAGTAGGGCAAGTCTTTGCGCAGGTCCAACGGCAATCCGGTGGCCCGCACCATGGGTCCGGTAATGCCCAGCGCCATACAGCCGGCCAAGCTCAGCACGGCGATCCCTTGGGTGCGGGACTTCCAGATCGGGTTGGCCATGACCATGTTGTCGAAGTCATCAAGACCGCGGACCATGGACCGGTAGACGCCCTTCAACCAGTCCAGCGCCCCTGGCGGCAGGTCCTGTGACAGGCCGCCGGGGCGGAAGTAGGCGTTGTTCATGCGCTGGCCGGTGACCATCTCAAAGAACCGCAAGACCTGTTCGCGTTCGCGGAAGGCAATGGTCATCAAAGTGGTGCCACCCAGTTCGTTGCCGGCCGATCCGACACACACCAGGTGAGAGGAAATCCGTGCCAACTCCATCATCAGCACGCGGATGATCTGAGCCCGCTTGGGGATCTGATCGGCAATGCCGAGCAGCTTTTCCACGGCCATGGAGTAGGCGGCCTCATTCATGATCGAAGCGACGTAGTCCATGCGGGTGGCCAGGACCGAGCCTTGCGCCCAGGTCCGGTATTCCATGGTCTTCTCGATGCCGGTGTGGAGGAACCCCAAACCAACCCGGGTTTCGGTGACGGTTTCGCCGTCCATCTCCAAGATCAGGCGGCAGACGCCGTGGGTCGAGGGATGCTGGGGGCCCATGTTGACCACCACACGTTCCTCTTTGCGCCGGGCCACCTCTTGGGCAATCTCATCCCAGTCTCCGCCGGTGGCGATGAACTCCTCGGCCGCTGACAGGTCATCTGGCAGCGTGGAGCGATGCGTCGGGCTCATGAGTAGCTCCTCCTTTGATCCGGCGGCGGTTGGGACGCGCCCTTGAACTGGACATCTACGCCGCCCAGCGGATAGTCCTTCCGCTGCGGGAAGCCCACCCAATCGTTTGGCATCAGGATCCTGGCCAAGGCCGGGTGGCCGTCAAAGACAATGCCGAACATGTCGTAAGTTTCGCGTTCGTGCCAGTCCTGGGTGGGATACACATCCACCAGTGAGGGCACATGCGGGTCCGCCTCGCTGACTGCTACTTCCAGCCGGATGATGCGTCGCCCGTGGGTCACAGACATCAGGTGGTAGACGGCGTGCAGTTCGCGGCCTTTGTCCTCTGGATAGTGAACACCGTTGACACCGAGGGACAGCTCAAACCGGAGGTCCTGGTCATCCCGCAGGCAATGGGCCACGGCGATCAGATGCTCGCGCCGGACAAACAGGGTCAGTTCGCCACGGTCTACCACCACTTTTTCGATGGCGCCGGAAGCACCGGCCGCTGACAGGTCCTCTGCCAGCAGGTCAACCGCCGCATCGAACCAGCCGCCGTAGGGCCGGGGGCTGGAACCGGGGATCTCTACCACGCGGGTCAACCCACCAAAGCCGGAGGT